>NZ_JAFCLR010000014.1:0-198191 GCF_018131065.1 Bradyrhizobium sp. AUGA SZCCT0431
GTGTGCATTTTGTTTTGTGCAAACCGCACGCGAGACCGCGGGTGCAGCGCGCACCCGGTCTTCCCTGCGCCCTCTCAATGAGAGGGCGGGAAGTTTCTGGCAAACCTCGGGCGCAATGCGTCGCGAGAATGCGAAACTGCGTTTCGGATGATGGTGCCAACAACAAACACCACCGTCGTCCCGGCGAACGCCGGGACCCATACGCCGCGGCCCATCGGTGAGAGCGCGGGCGTTAGCGACCTTCTTCAACAACGAGCGCCGCGGCGTATGGGTCCCGGCTCAAGGCCGGGACGACGAGTGTAGGTGCGCGGTGCAGGTCCTTACAGCAAATCCCCACCCACAGCACTCGCCGTCGTGCCATGCTCGCGGAATGCCTTGATGACGTTCTTGCCGATCTTCCACCGGTGCACCTCGTCCGGACCGTCGACCAGCCGCTGCGAGCGCACCTGCGTGTACCATTTGGCGAGCGGGGTATCCTGGCTGAAGCCGAGCGCGCCGTGGAGCTGGATCGCGGTGTCGATCACCTTGTGCACCATGTGCGCATGATAGACCTTGGCGATCGAGTTCTCCTGCCGGATGTCGAGGCCCTTCTCCGCCTTGTAGGCGATGTGCAGCAGCATCAGGCGGCCGATATAGAGCTGCTCGGCGCAGTCGGCGAGCATGAACTGCACGGCCTGGCGGTCGGCGAGCAACTGGCCGAAGGTCGAGCGTTTGGTGATGTGGCCGACCGCCATGTCGAGCGCGCGCTGCGCCTTGGCGACGTTGTGCATGCCGTGACGCAACCGGCCGTAGGCGAGGCGGTGCTGGCCCATGTTAAAACCGTTGCCTTCGCCGCCGAGCAGATTGTCGGCCGGCACTTTCAAATCCCTGATCTCGATCTCGGAGTGGCCGCCATGGATCGCGTCGGCATGCGGCCCCTCGATCGCCATGTTGGCGACGTTGCGCTTGATCTTGTAGCCGGGGTTCGGCAGTTCGACGATGAACGTCGAGTGCTGCTTGTGGCGCGGCGCGTTCGGATCGGTTCTGGCGACCACCAGCGCCATGTCGGCGACGCTGGCCGAGGACGAAAACCATTTCTCGCCGTTGAGGATGTAGTTCTCGTTGCCGTCCTTCACGGCCGTGGTCTGCATGCCGGTGGCGTCGGCGCCGGCGGCCTTCTCGGTCATCGAGAAGCAGATGCGCTTGTCGCCGTTCAGCAGCGGTTTAAGGAACTTCTCCTTCTGATATTCCGTGCCGTGGGCCAATATCGTCATCATCGAGGCGTCGTCGGGGCCCTGGGTGTTCATCGACAGCGCACCGAGCATGCTCTCGCCGAGCTCCATCTGCACCAGCGCATTGGCGAGCGGCCCGAGGCCCATGCCGCCATATTCCTTCGGTACCCACGGGCACCACAGGCCGCGCGCGCGGGCCTTGGCCCTCAGCGGACCGAGCACTTCAGCAAGCGGCTTGGTATCGAGTTCCTTTTCCGCGGGGATGCACTCTTCCTGCACCCATTTGCGGACCTTCTCGCGGATCGCCTTGGCTTCGGCCGGAATCTCGAAATCGATCGACATGGCACTTCCTCGTTTTTTGGTTCTTGTTGGGCAGACTTGATGAATGGCATAAACCCGGGACGTGCCAGCGGCAACGCCAAACAATGTTTAAAGCAGCGGCCCGCCGCGAAGGGAGCGCTCATCATGCCCGATCTTGCCGACCTGTTTCCCGGCTACGCCTCCGAATGGATCAACACGTCAGCGGGCCGCATTTTCGCCCGCGTCGGCGGCAAGGGGCCGCCGCTGTTGTTGCTGCATGGATTTTCGTCCACGCATGTGATGTGGCATCCGGTAGCATCACAACTGGCTGATAACTTCACGCTGATCATCGCCGACCTGCCGGGCTATGGCTGGTCGGACATGCCGCGCAGCGACGAGCACCACACGCCCTACACCAAGCGCGCGATGGCGAAGGTGATGGTGGAGGCGATGGAGCAGCTCGGCCACGTGCATTTCGCGCTCGCCGGCCACGACCGCGGCGGGCGGGTGTCGTATCGGCTCGCGCTCGATCATCCCGGCCGGCTGTCGAAACTCGCCGTGCTCGATATCGCGCCGACCTATGATTACTGGGAGAAGCTGAACCGGCTCTCCGCGCTGAAGATCTACCATTGGGCGTTCCTGGCCCAGCCGCATCCGCTGCCGGAAACGCTGATCGACGGCCATGGCGAATTCTTTCTCCGGCAGAAGATGGCGAGCCAGACCAAGAGCCAGACGCTGGACGCCATCGACCCGCGCGCGCTGGAGCATTATCTGGCGCCGTTCCGCGATCCCGCCCGCGTGCACGCGATGTGCGAGGACTACCGCGCCGGCGCCTATGCCGATTACGAGATCGACAAGGCCGATTTCGCCGCCGGCAAGAAGATCACGATCCCGATGCTGGCGCTGTGGGGCGATGCCGGCGTCGCCAGCGCCGCGACCACCCCGCTCGACACCTGGAAGAAGTGGGCGACCAACGTGCAGGGCGCGCCGGTCGACAGCGGACATTTCTTGCCGGAGGAGAATCCGGACGTGACGGCGAGGTTGTTGAAGGAGTTTTTTCTGAGTGGCTAGCCAAGCAACCGGTGTCATACCCGCGAAGGCGGGTATCCAGTACGCCGCGGCCTATCGATTCATCACTGCCGTCTCTGGGATACTGGATCATCCGCTTTCGCGGATGATGACAGTGGTGCGGAGGCGCGATGGAGCTTCTATCGCCGCACCCGGAAAAAATCCTTCAGCAGCGTCGCCGCCTCGGTCTCGCCCACCGACGAATACACCTCCGGCACGTGATGACAGGTCGGCTGCGCAAAGAACCGCACGCCGGAATCGACCGCGCCGCCCTTGGGGTCGGCGGCGCCGTAATACAGCCGCCGGATCCGCGCAAACGAGATCGCGCCGGCGCACATCGTGCAGGGCTCGAGCGTGACATAGAGGTCGCAATCGACCAGCCGCTCGGTCCCGATGGCCTCCGCGGCCTGCCGGATCGCCAAAACCTCGGCATGGGCGGTCGGATCGCGGTCGGTCAGGGTCCGGTTGCCGGCGGTGGCGATGACCTCATAACCCCGGACAATGACGCATCCGATCGGAACTTCGCCCGCCTTGGCGGCGTTTTTGGCCGTTTTGAGCGCCAAATCCATGAAAGAAGGGGCAGTCATCCCTCGTATCATCGGAAGAAACCTGCTACTAGAAGCGCCTTCAGCAAACGTGGATACCGGTTTTGCGTGAGATTGCGCCTTGAGCCAAGTGCGCGCGCGTTACCGCTATGACAGCCGATCCACATCCGCCTGATCGCCATTTCAGCTACGAACGAGAGACTATTCATGCCCCGCGACAACGACAAAGACAACGATTCCCGCGGCCGGCGTGATCGCCCCTCGGGAGGCCAAGGCCGCGCCGGCGCTGAAAAAGGCCGCGCCGGCGGAAGCAAGGGCCGCTCGGGTGCGGCGAGAGGGCCGGATAAGAAATTCGCCAAGCGCGGTTTTGCCGGCAAGGGTGACGGCGACAAGCGCGACGGCGAGCGGCGTCCCTATGCCGGGAAGTCCGACGGCGCGCGGTCGTTCGACAAGAAGCCTTATGCCGGCGGGGCTAAGCCCTACGCCGGCAAGCGCGACGGCGATCGTCCGCCGCGCCGCGATTTCGACGCCCCGCGCCCGCCGCGTGGCGACCGGCCGTTCCGCGATCGCAGCGAGGGCGGTGATCGTCCGCCACGCTTCAACCGGGATGACCGTCCCCGTGGCGACCGGCCGTTTTCCAGCCGTCCGTCCCGTGGTGACGACGGTGAGAAACGTTCGTTCAAGCCGCGCGAGGATCGTGGCGGCGAGAAGCGCCCGTACACGCCGCGCGGCGACCGGCCAAACTTCAATCGCGACGACCGTCCGCCGCGCCGGGACCGCGAGAGCGGCCCTCGGGATCGCGACGATGCCCGTCCGGCCGCGCGTTTCGGCGAAAAGAAATTCGGAGAGAAGCGTCCCTATACGCCGCGCGGCGAAGGTTTCCGCAAGGACGGCGATCGCCCCCGTGGTGATCGTCCGTACAGCCCGCGCCCGGCGCGCGACGGCGATCGTCCCGAACGAAAATTTGGCGGCGACAAGAAGTTCTCCTCGCGCGGTGCTCCCGACCGCGGCCCGCGCAAGAGCTTCGGCGCCGACCGCGGCGATTCCAAGCCGTGGCAGAAGCGCGAGGACCGCGGCGAGCGCGATGCCCGTCCCGCCCGTGACGGCGCGCGCAGTTCCGACAAGCCGCGCTTCTCGCGTTCCGATCGTCCCACCGGCGATCGCCCGAAGTTCGATCGTCCAAAATTTGACCGTCCAAGACAGCGCCCCGAAGGCCGCACCGACTGGCAGGAGCATCCGCGCAGCGAGCCGGGTGACGAACGTCCGCGCCGCGAGAACGAGGACGACAGCAGGATCTTTGCAAAACGTCCGGCGTTCGGCGGCCGTGGCGCTTATCGCGAGCGCAAGACCGAATTCGAAAAGCGCGGGCCGCAGCCGCCGAAGGTCAAGAAGTCAGGTGAGCGCATCGCCAAGGTGGTGTCGCGCGCCGGCCTGGCCTCACGCCGCGACGCCGAGGAATGGATCACGCAGGGCCGCGTCAGCGTCAACGGCCGCGTCATCAATTCGCCGGCGCTTGATGTCACCGTCAATGATGTAATCACCGTCGATGGCAAGCCGTTGCCGCCGCGCGAGCGCACGCGCCTCTTCATGTTTCACAAGCCGCGCGGCTTGATGACGACGCATGCCGATCCCGAAGGGCGGCCGACGGTATTCGATAATCTGCCCGAAGGCCTGCCGCGGCTGATCTCGATCGGGCGGCTCGATTTCAATACCGAGGGCCTGCTGCTGCTGACCAATGATGGTGGGCTGGCACGCGCGCTCGAACTGCCCGACACCGGCTGGCTGCGGCGCTACCGCGTCCGCGCCCATGGCGAGGTCACGCAGGCGCAGCTCGATGAACTCAAGAAGGGCGTCGAGGTCGACGGCGTCAAATACGGCTCGATCGATGCGACGCTGGAGCGCGACCAGGGCGCCAATGTCTGGCTGGTGTTTGCGATCCGCGAAGGCAAGAACCGCGAAGTCCGCAACGTCATGGCGCATCTTGGCCTCGAGGTGAACCGGCTGATCCGCGTCTCCTACGGCCCGTTCCAGCTCGGCGAACTCGCCGAAGGCCAGGTCGAGGAAGTCAAAACCCGCGTGCTGCGCGAGCAGCTCGGCGAGAAGATTGCTGAGTTGGCAGGCGCTGACTTTAATCGACCGATGCCGGGTGACAAGGAGCCAACGCCTCCCAAGCCCGTGACCCAGCGAGGCGTGATCGCCGACCGCAAGGGCCGCCGCGTGCTGGTGCAGCGCACCGGCAGCGAGGAAGCCCGCGCGCGCAACGAGGAAGAGGCCAACGGCTACGGCCCGCCGCGCCGTCCGCAGCGCGGCTATCACGGCAAGCGCGATCTGAAGCCGCGGGACGAGTAGTTGGGCTATGCGTGTCGTCGGCGGACGGTTGAAGGGTCGTAATCTGGCCTCGCCCTCATCGCGCGAGATCCGCCCCACCGCGGATCGGTTGCGCGAATCCGTGTTCAACATCCTCGTCCACGCCTATGACGATCCGATCGAAGGCGCGCGCGTGCTCGACCTGTTCGCGGGCACCGGCGCGCTCGGCATCGAGGCGACCTCGCGCGGCGCCGCATTCACGCTGTTCGTCGATAATGGTGCGGAGGCGCGGGCGCTGCTGCGCAACAATGTCGAGGCGTTAGGGCTGGGCGGCGTGACAAAAGTCTATCGCCGCGACGCCACCAATCTCGGCCCCGTCCATCCAATGGAGCCGTTCTCGCTGGTGTTCCTCGATCCGCCCTACGGCAAGGGGCTCGCCGACAAAGCGCTGGCCTCGCTGCGCGAGGGCGGCTGGCTGACGCCGGGCGCGCTGCTGGTGGTGGAAGAGGCGAAGGCCGCCGCGTTCGCGACGCCTGAGGGATTCGAAGAGCTGGAGCGGCGGGCTTATGATGACACGGAGTTCGTGTTCCTGCGATCGCGGTGATCCGTAGGGTGGGCAAAGCGAAGCGTGCCCACCAACTTCTACCCAACGAACCAATGGTGGGCACGGCGCAAGAGCGCCTTTGCCCACCCTACGATTCTCGTGACGCCGTCACCTTCGCCCGAACAGCTTCTCGATGTCCGACAGCTTCAACTCGACATAGGTCGGGCGGCCGTGGTTGCATTGGCCGGAATTCGGCGTGTCTTCCATCTCGCGCAGCAGCGCGTTCATCTCCTCCGGCTTGAGGCGGCGGCCGGCGCGGACCGAGCCGTGACAGGCCATGGTGGCGGCGACGTGCATCAGCCGGCGCTCCAGCGGCAGTGCCTCATCCCATTCCGCCATGTGCTCGGCGAGATCACGCAACAGGTCCGCGGCATTGGCCTTGCCGAGCAGCGACGGCGTCTCGCGCACCGCAACCGCGCCAGGGCCAAAGGAATCGATCGCCAATCCAAACGTCGCCAGTTCCAGAGAACGATCGAGCAGCTTCTCGACCGTGGCCTCGTCGAGTTCGACGATCTCGGGGATCAGCAATATCTGCCGCTGCACGCCGTTGCGCGCCAGCGAGGCCTTGAGCTTCTCGTAGACGATGCGCTCATGGGCGGCGTGCTGGTCCACGACGATCAGTCCATCGCGGGTCTGCGACACGATGTAGGTCTCATGGATCTGCGTTCGCGCCGCACCTAGCGGACGATCCAGCATGTCGGCGGCGGGTTGCGCCTCGAAGCGCACATCGGCCGTCGGCGTGCCGACATCGAATGCGGCCTGTCCCGGCTCAGCGAAGGCCGGCATCGCCGAACCGGCGAAGGAGGGCATCGGTCCGGTCGGATAGGAAGGCGAGCTCCGCCAGTCCCAGTTGGTCGGGCGCGGGGCGAAAGACGGGCGGAATGCGGCGATCGCCGCCCCATCGGTATTCGCAGCGGTGCGCCGGCCTTCGCGGGCGAGGCCGTCCTTGAGCGCATGCACGATCAGCGCACGGACCAGGCCGGCGTTGCGGAACCGGACCTCGGTCTTGGCGGGATGCACGTTGGCATCGACTTCCTGCGGCTCCAGCGTCACGAACAGCGCCACGACCGGATGGCGGTCGCGCGGCAGATAGTCGGAATAGGCCGCGCGCACCGCGCCGAGGATCAGCTTGTCGCGCACCGGGCGGCCATTGACGAACAGATATTGCCCGAGCGCATTGGCGCGCGTCAGCGAGGGGGCGGCGGCAAAGCCTTCGACCACCACGCCTTCGCGCTCGCTGCGCACTTCGATCGCGCTGGAACGGAAATCCGCGCCCAGGATATCGCCGAGCCGCGTCAGCCGACCCGGAGCACCGGGCAGTGCTGCGGCCCAGGTCACCGGCGCGCGCTCTTCGCCGGCCAGCGTAAAGGCGATGTCGGGCCGCGCCATTGCCAGCCTTCGCACCACTTCGCGGATCGCTTCGGCTTCGGTGCGGTCGGTCTTGAGGAATTTCAGCCGCGCCGGTGTCGCAAAAAAGAGATCGCTGACTTCTACACGGGTGCCCTGGCTCAGCGCCGCCGGCATGATCGGTGACTTCGCACCGCCTTCGACCGACAGCGACCAGGCATGCGGCTCGCCTGCGTGCCGCGTCGTGATGCCGAGCTTCGCCACCGCGCCGATCGAGGGCAGCGCCTCGCCGCGGAATCCCAGCGTGCGAATCCGCAACAGATCCTCGTCGTCGAGCTTGGAGGTGGCGTGGCGATCGACCGCCAGCGCCAGATCGGCATGGGTCATGCCGCTGCCGTCGTCGGTGATGCCGATCCGCCGCCGGCCGCCGCCATCGGTGAAGATGTCGACCCGGCTGGCGCCGGCGTCGATGGCGTTCTCGACCAGTTCCTTGACCACGCTTGCAGGCCGTTCCACCACCTCGCCGGCGGCGATGCGGTTGACGACCTGTTCTGGGAGCTGGCGGACGGGCATGGCGCTATGGGTAGCCGATTCAGGGGCGAGGCGGGACCCCATCGGCGCGGATGTTCCCGGAATTCTTGAGCGAAATATAGTTGCAGGCCTGCGAACCGAAAGCCCGGCGGGGCGGCTCTATGACACGAGAACGCATGAGTTCTCTCGTGAAATCAAAGGAGCTGCTATGTTCTATCGCAAGAATCTGCCGGGCTGGGAGCGGGCCATGCGGACCGTGGGGGGCATCATGATGATCGCGTACGGGCTGCTGGCGATGTCAGGCACGACATCAGGCTATTTGATCGCCGGCGCCGGAGCGGTCGCGATCGCGACCGGATTCTTCGGATTCTGCCCGATGTGCGCCATGGTCGGCCGCCGGCTTGCCCTCGCCATGAATGCGCTTGTCCGAACCAGCCGCTGCGATCCCGGGCTGATCGAGGCGGCGCGGGGTGGGGACGCCGATGCGCTGGTGTCGCTGATATCAGCGGCCCAGCCTGACGTCCGTCGCTACGCGGCGCGCAATTGCCGCGCAGCCGACATCGACGATGCGGTTCAGGACACGCTGCTGCTGCTGTACCGGCGCGTCGGAACGCTGCGGGCGGTGACGTCGTTTTCGGCGTGGCTGTTCGCGGTCGCGCGGCGCGCCTGTCTGCGGCTCTGGCGCCGGTCGATCGGAATGGCCGACGCGCCGGCGGAAGACACCGAGGCGCGTCTGGCGCATTGGCGTCCCGAAGACCTTCGCATCGATCTTTCGCGTGCCATCCAGTCGCTGCCCGAGCATTATCGTGAAGTGATCCTGCTGCGCGACATCGAGGAATTGTCGATTGACGAAATCGCCAGCGCGCTGGGCCTGACCCGCGAAAGCGTCAAGGCCCGCATTCACCGCGCGCGGATCATGATCCGGGAATATTTGATTCGCGACTGACGCAAGAACAGTTCCAGTTGCCGCATATGCGATCAATCCGTGGCCAAGTTTTCGCGAAATTGCCCCGAAATCCCTAAACGAAGACCACACGGCGCGGATTGTCTGGTGCGTGCGCCGTTCGTGACAAATCGCTCAACGCGATGAGCAGCTCCGGACGGATGGCGCTGGAACAACCGAACCGCTCATCGCGAATCAAACCCAGGAGAACTGAATGAAGTTAGTGAAAACCTCGGCGATCGCGCTTGCCATCTCGGCCATGGTGGCCGGTCCCGTGCTGGCGCAGGGTACTTCGTCCGATAGCAAGATCCGCGGCGGCGTGCAGGGCAAGAGCCAGATGCAGGGCGGGACGTCGGCCACCGACGACGAGGAACTCAGTGCGCAGCCGGGTGCCGCCGGACAAAAGGCCGCGAAGACCGGTGCGAAGGGCACGGTCGGCGCCGGCAGTGGCGCGGCCAAGGGCACTGGCGGTGCAGCCGGCGATACCGCGACCGGCGGCAAGCGCTACTAGTAGCGCGCGCCCTTCAATAGGTTCCACTTACAACTCGGAAACTCCGGTCGCGCGTCGGCCGGAGTTTTTTTCAGAGCGCATTCGAGTGAAGTGAATACCGGTTCGCGTGAAGCATCGCTCGAAGCACTGGTGCAGCTAATCAACCTTCTTGCGGCCATTCGCGTCAGTCGTCGAAGCGTGTGGAGCCGCGCTTGGCCTTGACGTCGCTGCGACGCTTCTTGCCTTCCAGCCGCCGTTGCTTGGATCCGAAAGTCGGCTTGGTGGCGCGCCGCGGCACCGGCCTCACCATGGCTTCGCGCAACAATTCGAGCAGCCGGTCGATGGCATCGGCGCGGTTGCGCTCCTGGGTGCGGAAGCGCTGGGCGTGGATCACGATCACGCCTTCCTTGGTCATGCGCTGGCCGGCGAGCCGGTTGAGCCGCAGAGCGGCGTCTTCCGGCAGCGTGATCTTGCGCGTGTCGAAACGCAATTGCGCGGCGGTCGAGAGCTTGTTGACGTTCTGCCCGCCCGGACCGGAGGCGCGGACAAAGCCGATCTCGATGTCGTTCTCGTCGATCGAAAGGTCGCGGGAGACCCGCAGCATGGCGTTCACCGGGCGTGGAAAGAATCGGTGCGCGCAAGATAGCGTTTTTGGACAGAAGTTGCTCTGTCAGTTCGCTTTCGGCGGCGGCGCAGCAACAGCCGGCTGGGCGGCGGCTTGCGGGGCGCGGCCGACGATCACGGTGAGCAGGCCCTTGCCCCACAGCAGCTGCGCTGCCTTTTTGGCGTCGTCGAGCGTCACGGCATCGACGAGAGCGTTGCGCCGTTCGATGTAATCAATCGGAAGCTTGTCGAGCTGGTATTGCAGCAGCGCCGCGGCGAGCTTCGAGGAGGTGTCGAGCGCCAGCATCTGCGAGCCCTTCAGATAGGACTTGGCCTCGTCCAATTCCTTCTGGGTCGGGCCGTCCTCGGCGATACGGCGGATCTCCTTTTCAATGGCGTCGACGGTTTCACCGGCGCGGTCGGCGCGGGTGCCGGTATTGCCTACGAACAAGGCGGAGCGGTCCATCCAGAGCAGGGATTCAGAAATCGAATAAGCCAGCCCGCGTTTTTCGCGGACTTCCCTGTAAAGCCGCGACGATGATCCGCCACCGAGGATATGGTTCACGACATAGCCGGCCATGAAATCCGGATCATGGCGGCGGATGCCGGGGCCGCCGAACATGACCACGGTCTGCGGCACGTCGAGCGGAACGAAGGCGCGCTGCGGCGGCTGGGCAGCCTGGATTTCGGCGACCGGCGTCAGGCTGGCTTTGGCCGGCAATCCGCCGAACGTCTTGTCCAGGAGTTTGCCGAGCGTGTCGGCGTCGACATCGCCCACCACGGATATCCGCAATGTGTCTTTGGCGATGATGCGGCCGGCATAGGCCTTCATGTCCGACACGTCGATCTTGGGCACGCTGTCCAGCGTGCCGTTGGACGGACGGCCATAGGGATGATCGCCGAACGCGACTTCCAGGAACTTGCGGCTCGCCAGCGAGGAGGGGTTGGTGGTCTCACGCCGCAGACTGGAGATCACCTGCGCCCGGATGCGCTCGACGTCGGCGGCGTCGAAACGTGCCGAGGTCAATGCCAGCTGCAGCAGGTTGAAGGCTTCGTCCTTGTTGTCCTTGAGCATGCGCAGCGAGCCGCGGAAATAATCCCGCGTCGATGAGAAGCTGAGCTCGATGGCGCGGCGGTCAAGCCGCTCGTGATAGGTCTTGGAGTCGAGATCGGCAGCGCCTTCGTCGAGCAGGCCGGCGACCAGATTGCCGGTGCCGGGCTTGTCGGCCGGATCCTGGCTCGAGCCGCCGCGGAAGGCATATTCCATCGCGATCAGGGGCACGGTGGCGTCCTGCACGAACCAGGCTTCAATGCCGCCGGGTGACACCAGGCGCTGGATTTTTGCGGCGGCGTGCGATGGTGCCGGGGTCAGCAACAGCAGTGCCGCGAGGGCGGCAATGGTTGATGTGAAGCGCCGAGCGCCAATCGAAAAATGGATCACGAGCGCTTCTCCTCGCGTTTCGGCGTGGGGTCCTTGATCAGATAACCCGTCACCGAACGCTTCTTGTCGAGCCATTTGTGGGCGGCGTCACGGACCTGTTCGGCGGTGACCGCGCGGATGCGATCAGGCCAGCTGCGGATGTCCTCGATGCTCAGGCCGGTGGTGAGCGCGCCGCCATACCAGCGCGCCAGCGTCGCCTGATTGTCCTGCGCGTAGATCGCCTCCGCGATCAGCTGGGTCTTGACCCGTTCGATATCCTCGGCGCGGGCGGGATTTTGGATGACGTCCGCTATCACGTCGTCGATCGCCTGCTCGACTGCCGAGAACTCCACGCCGGGTTTCGGCGAGACCGAGATCGAGAATTGCGACGGATCGAGCGAGGTGCCCTGATAGCCGGCACCGGCGTTGATCGCGAGCGGGCGGTCGATCACGAGCGCGCGGTAGAGATAGGAGTTGGAGCCGCCGCCCATCAGTTGCGCAAGCACGTCGAGCGCCGGGCTTTCGCCGGCGGCCGCGGTCGTCGAGGAGGGAACGAGGTAATAGCGCCGCAGGCCGGGTTGTTCGACGCGCGGATCGGACAGCGTCACGGTGCGCGGTGCGGCGGGTGCCGGCTCCTGCGGACGAATGCGCTGCGCGGGAATCGCCGGCTGCGCGGGGATCGCGCCATAGGCGCGCTCCACCATCGGGCGGATCTCCTTGGCATCGACATCGCCGGCAATCACCAGGGTGGCGTTGTTCGGCGCGTAGAAGCGCTTGTAGAACGCCAGCGCGTCCTCGCGGTCGAGCTTCTCGATCTCCTGTCGCCAGCCGATCACGGGGCGGCCATAGGGATGGTTGAGATACAGCGCGGCCATCATCTGTTCGTTCAGCCGCGCGTCCGGGTTGTTGGCGACCCGCATGTTGTATTCCTCGAGCACGACGTCGCGCTCGGGCAGAACATTTTCGTCCTTCAGAATGAGGCCGGTCATGCGGTCGGCCTCGAATTCCATCATCCGGCCTAGCTGGTCGCGCGGCACGCGCTGGAAATAGCCGGTATAGTCGACCGAGGTGAAGGCGTTTTCGTTGCCGCCGATCCGGCGCACGGTTTCGGAGAATTCACCGGCGGGATGCCTGGCGGTGCCCTTGAACATCAAATGCTCGAGGAAATGCGCCAGTCCCGATTTGCCCGGCGTCTCGTCGGCGGAGCCGACCTTGTACCAGATCATCTGCGTCACGACGGGGGTGCGGTGATCGGGGATCACCACCACCTGCAGGCCGTTGCCGAGCGTGAAGCTGGCGGGTCGCTCCGACGTCACCGTGGTCTGGGCCGGCGCGCCGCTGGTGGCAAAAGCGATTGTCGAAATCAAAACGGCAGCGAGCGAAACGGCAAAGCGATGTGGGGACATCATGACCTATCTGGAAGCCCGAACCTAAGCGTTCGGGACAAAGCTGCGGCATCGTACACCGCGCGTATCACGCCTGATGTCACGATGCAGGGAGCAAAGCGCCTGGCGGTGCCGACAGCGGTCCTCACAGGTGAGGGCGCGGAGCCGAAGTTGGCGTCAACGTTCCTTGCCCGTCATGACGTCGTAGGTCTTGTTCAGCGATTCCTTCGGCCCGGTTCCGTAGGCGAAGTTCGGCGAGGGCGTCTGGTATCCGGCCGGAGGCTCGACCAGCGACTGCCGCGGCGGCTCGCCCTTGAACTCCGCCGTCTCGGACTTGTTGCCTTTGAACATACCGAACAAGCCGCCTTCATAGCCGAGCTGCGATGGGCTCAGCAGCGGGCTGTTGGTGGTGCCGGGCTGGACCGGATCGTTGTTGGTGCGGGCGGGCGCGGCGGTCCTGCCGACGTTGAGTTCGGCCGGCGTCAGGACACGGCTCGACAGGGCGGGATCCTTGTTGTCTTTCTTGCGGGCCGCGATCGCAGCCTTGCGGCGTGCGTCGTCCGGATCCTTTGGCCAGTTCGGCGCGTTCGCGGCGGCCGAGGAGGCGGCCGGCTGCGGCAGATCGAGTTTGGGGGGCACCACCAGCGGGGAACGCTCGCGGTACTCGATGCCCCTGTTTTCCATGTTCGTGCCGCCGAGGCCGCTCATGATGTTGCCGATGATCTTTTCCTCGAAGGTCCTGTCGTCTTCGTCATCGTCATCGGCCGCGCGCACCGGACCGGCGGCCATCACGAGGCCGACGCCCAGGGCAATGGCGGCGAACCGCATCGCCCGCGTCAGCGAGGTTGTCTGCACCATCCAGAAGCTGGCTTCGGTCTCGCGCATTGCGCTCGTTCCCATTCAAATTTCCGCAAAACTTGCCGGGCTGGCCTTGAGGCACAATCCCGAGTTTGCAAGGCAATATTACCGCCAAGGAGCCGCCAACGGCCCGTATCGACCGGGATCAGGGCGCTTTTGCGGCGGTTACCCCCAGGAAGGAATCATACAATAGGGCTGCTACCCCGGCAACAATGGCCACATCCGCAAGGTTAAACACGTACCAATTGAAGGTATTTCCCCCGATCTGGACGTGGAAAAGGGCAAAATCGACCACCGCGCCATAGGCGAGCCGGTCGATGGCGTTACCAACAGCCCCGCCGATGATCAGGCCGAGCGCCACGGTGGCCAGCCAATTGCGCGAGTGGGCCATCCAGACCGCCAGAACGACCACGGCCACCGCCTTGATCGCGGTCAGGATGGCCTGGGCCAGGAAGCCGTCGTTCTGGAACCAGCCGAAACTGATCCCGACATTCCAGGCCAGCACCAGATCGAAAAACGGCGTCACCTTCACTGCCCCCCGCCGGCCGATATCGAACACGAACAGCAGCCAGAGTTTCGAAGCCTGGTCGAGCACCAGGGCTGCGACGGCGGCGATGATCCCGGGGCGGAGGTGAGGGCTCATGGCGACGTGCCCGACACAAACTCCGCCGTCGTCCCGGCGAAGGCCGGGACCCATACGCCGGGAAGCTTCGGGTTTGAAAGATTGCTGGTCATCTTCCTTTGTCGATCTCAGACGCCGGTGGTTATGGGTCCCCGCGTTCGCGGGGACGACGATAGAATTCTAGACACCCACTCCCAGCGCTTTCCACTCCCGCAGCGCCTGCGCGTCGCGCGGCGAGACATCAGGGTATTCGGCGTCGTCGCCCACGGTCGGCAGGATCTTCCACGACCGCGCGCATTTGGTGCCGACGGCCTTTTCGACCACGACCGCGACGCCGGGAACGTCGGCGAGGGTGAAGGCCGCGGCTGGCGCGTCGTCGTTGGTCACCATGGCGTTCGAGGTGATGCACACTTCGGCCAGATCGACGTCGAACAGCGTGTTGAAGATCGCCTTGTCCGACACATAGACCAGGGGCGAAGCTTCCAGCGACGAGCCGATGTTCTTGGCGGCGCGTTCGAGTTCGAGTGCGCCGGTGACGACGCGTCTGACGTCGCGGATGGTTTCCCATTTCGCAGCCAGCGCATCGTCACGGAATGAACCCAGATCCGTCGGGAACAGCGTCAGGTGCACCGACGGCGCGGCGCCCGGCCGGTACATCCGCCAGGCTTCGTCGGTCGTGAAGCTCAACACCGGCGCCAGCCATTTCAGGATCGCGTCGCAGATGATGTCGATCGCGGTCAGCGCCGCCTTGCGCACCGGCGAGGACGGCGCATCGCAATACAGCGCGTCTTTCCGGATGTCGAAATAGAACGCCGACAATTCGGTGTTCATGAACGCCGACAGGCTGGCGACGACCGTCTTGTAATCGAACTCGGCATAGGCCTGCCGCACGATTGCGGCTTGTCCCGCCAGTTGATGCAGCATCAGCCGCTCGAGTTCCGGCATCTCCTCATGCGCGACCGCGTCATCGGGGTTGAAGTGGTGCAGCGTGCCGAGCATCCAGCGGATCGAGTTGCGCAGCTTCTTGTAGGTCTCGATGGTGTTTTTCAGGATTTCCGGCCCGATGCGCTGGTCGTCGGCATAATCGGTCGAACAGACCCAGAGCCGCAGGATATCGGCGCCGGAATCCTTCATCACCTTCTGCGGCTCGACGGTGTTGCCGAGCGATTTCGACATCTTGCGGCCGTTCTCGTCCAGCGTGAAGCCGTGCGTCAGCACCACGTCGTAAGGCGCGCGGCCGCGGGTGCCGCAGCTTTCCAGCAGCGAGGAATGAAACCAGCCGCGATGCTGGTCGCTGCCTTCCAGATACATCACGGTATCCTCGCCGCCATCGACCTTGCGGACGATGTTGCCGAGCGTGGGAAAATTCTGGCGGTCTTCCAGCACGAAGGCGTGCGTTGAGCCGGAATCGAACCAGACGTCGCAGATGTCGTCGACCTTCTTCCAGTCTTCGCCGGCGCGGGACCCGAGAAAGCGTTCGCGGGCGCCGTCCATGTACCAGGCGTCGGCGCCTTCCTCCATGAAAGCCTCGGCGATGCGCTGGTTGACGATTTCGTCCTGCAGGATTTCGGCGGAGCCGTCGCCCTTCTCGCGCACGAACACCGCGATCGGCACGCCCCAGGCGCGCTGGCGCGAGATCACCCAGTCGGGGCGGCCGGCGATCATGCCGTTGATGCGGTTTTGCCCGGCGGGCGGCACCCATTGCGTCACCGAGATCGCATGCAGCGCGCGGGCGCGCAGCGTGTCGCCGGGCCTGGCCTTGCCGTTATCAGCGATGTCCTTGTCCATCGCGATGAACCATTGCGGCGTATTGCGGAAGATCACCGGCTTCTTCGAGCGCCAGGAATGCGGATACTGATGTTTGAGGCGGCCGCGCGCCAGCAGCTTGCCGTGTTCGACCAGAACCTTGATCACGGCCTCGTTGGCGTCGCCCTTTTCGCCCTTGTCGTTGATCACGCGCTTGCCGACGAAGCCCGGGGCGTGGTCGGTGAAGGCGCCGTTCTCGTCGACGGTATAGGGAATCGCGGTGTTGATGCCGCGGCTGTCGAGTTCGCGCGCGTTCGCCATCCAGGCGTCGAAGTCTTCGCGGCCGTGGCCGGGCGCGGTATGCACGAAGCCGGTGCCGGTATCGTCGGTGACATGGTCGCCGGGCAGCAGCGGCACGGTGAATTCGTATCCGCCGCTAAAGCCTTTCAGCGGATGGGCGCATTCCACTGCGTCGAGCGTGTCGGCCGGCAGCTCGCGCACCTTCTTGTAGGCCGCCACACGCGCCTGCTTGAACACGCTCTCGGCGAGCGCGTCGGCGAGGATCAGGAGGTCGCCGTTCTTGGCCCAATTGTCCGCGGGCGCATCGGTGACCTCAAACAGACCGTAAGCGATCTTGGGCGAGAAGCTGATGGCGCGGTTGCCGGGCAGCGTCCATGGCGTCGTGGTCCAGATCACGACGGACGCATTGGCCAGCGCGCCATGCGCCGGCGAGGTCACCGGAAATTTCACCCACACCGTGTCCGAGGTGTAATCCTCATATTCGACCTCGGCCTCGGCGAGCGCGGTCTTCTCCACCACGCTCCACATCACGGGCTTGGAGCCGCGATAGAGCGTGCCGTTGGCGGCGAACTTCATCAGTTCGCGCGCGATCTGGGCTTCGGCGGGATAGCTCATGGTGGCGTAGGGATGATCCCAGTCGCCGATGATGCCGAGCCGCTTGAATTCCTCGCGCTGCACGTTGAGCCAGTGCGTCGCATAGGCGCGGCATTCCTTGCGGAACGCCACCATCGCTGTGGAGTCGCGGAAGTCGGGCTTCGGCTTGCCCTTGGAGCGGTAGTTCTCTTCCTCGATCTTCCATTCGATCGGCAGGCCGTGACAATCCCAGCCCGGCACATAGTTGGAATCGAAGCCGAGCATCTGCTGGCTTTTGGTCACGACGTCCTTGAGGATCTTGTTCAGCGCGTGGCCGATATGGATGTTGCCGTTGGCGTAGGGCGGGCCGTCATGCAGCACGAATTTCGGTCGCCCGTCGGCCGCCTCGCGCAGCTTCTCGTAGAGACCGATCTTGTTCCAGTGGCTGAGGATTTCGGGCTCGAGCTTGGGCAGGCCGGCGCGCATCGGGAATTCCGTCAGCGGCAGGAACAGGGTCTTGGAATAGTCTGGTCCTTCGGACTTTTCGGACTTTTGCGGTTTTTCGGACATGAATGCTCTGGTTTGGCTCAATGGGCGCGAGATACGCTGGTCATTCGCGGGGTAAACGGGGGAAATCCCGGTCTTGCGCCGAGCCAAGGCTCAGGCGGAAGCCGGGCCGCTAATGGGGATGGTGCGCCGCGCAAACATGGGCTTTCCATAGCAGCCGGAAGCGGAAATCGCAAAGGCCCGCAAGGGCCCGCATCTCAGGACGACCGTTTCGGCCTTGCCGGGTTTCCGGTGACGGTCACTTCAGCGCCGACGTCGCGCGTGACCACGCTGCCGGCGCCGATCACCGCACCGTCGCCGATACTGACGCCGGGCAGGATAATGGCACCGCCGCCGATCCAGACATCGCTGCCGATCCGGACCGGGCGCCCGAATTCGAGGCCTTCGCGCCGTGTCTTGGCGTCGCGGGGATGGTCGGCCGCGTAAATCTGCACGGCGGGCCCGATCTGGGTGCGGTCGCCGATTGAAACCTCGACGACATCGAGGATGACGCAGTTGAAGTTCATGAACACGCCGTCGCCGAGGCGGATATTGTAGCCGTAGTCGCAGAAGAACGGCGGCCGGATCACGGCATCCTTGCCGACATGGCCGAGGCGTTCGCAGAGCAGCGCGTGCCGTTCCGACACCGGCTGTGCGAGTGCCGCATTGTAGCGCATTAGCCAGGCCTTGTTGACCGCCTGCTCGGCGCCGAGTTCGGCGTCGGGGCGATACAATTCGCCCGCAAGCATCTTTTGCTTTTCGCTTCTGCTCAATCGATCACCCCAAGCTTCGGAAATGCATCGGGCGCGGCTGCGAGGGCCGCGCGGGCCCGGGCGCTGTCGTCGTCCATCTGGCGGATCAACACCTCGATGCCGTCGAATTTAAGTTCATCGCGGATGAAGGCGATGAAGGCGACGTCGAGCACCGAGCCATAGAGATCGCCTTTGAAGTCGAGCAGGAAGACTTCCAGCAGCGGCGCGCCATTGTCGAAGGTCGGGCGGCGGCCATAGCTCGCCACGCCGTTGAGCCGCTCGGTTCCGCGCCCGACCCGCACCGCATAGATGCCGTGCTTGAGCGCGCAATTCTTGTCGAGGCGGATGTTGGCGGTGGGATAGCCGAGGTCGCGGCCGCGCTTCTCGCCATGGATCACCTCGCCGGTCGCAAACCACGGTCCGCCCAGCATCGCTGTGGCGTCGTCGATCTGGCCCTCTGCCAGCGCCATGCGGATGGCGCTGGAGGACACCGGCCGCTCGGCGATGTCGACATGGGCCTGGACGTCGACCTCGATCCCGAGCCGCGGCGCCTCGCTGACCAGAAGGCTGGGCGAGCCGACCCGGCCCTTGCCGAAATGGAAGTCGTAGCCGACCGCGATGCCGCTGATGCCGAGCCGACCGATCAGGTCATGGTGAATGAAATCTTGCGCTGACGTTCCGGCGCGGCCCTTGTCGAAGGTCATCACCACCGCGCCGGCGAGCCCGGTGCCGGCCAGCAGCCGTAGCTTGTTGGTCTCGTCCGTGAGGCGGAATTGCGGGCTGTTCGGGCTGAAAAAGCTGCGCGGATGCGGCTCGAAGGTCACCGCAAAAGCGGGTTTTCCGTGGGCACGCCCCATGTTCAGCGCGGCGGCAATCACGGCCCGGTGACCGAGATGGACGCCGTCGAAATTGCCCATGGCGACCACCGCCCCCTTGGGGATGTCGGCGGCGGGGGTGGTGTCTCGAATAACGGTAAAACCAGTTGTCATGTGACGGATTCTTGCAGGATTCTTGCGGATTCTAAAAAGACCTTGGGCCGCGATGCGCGCGGCCGGACCGTGACGTGGGGGCGCGGGCGAAGTCAAGCCGGACGGCTTTGGTTCAAAACCGAGGCAATCCACCCGCGCCCGATTAACGCGCTGTTTAACGCCTTGATGCTAGGGGTGGGGCGAGGACTGCGGGTCGCGCAGGCCTGCCGATATTTAGTGGCGTAAGCGTTAGTGGGGGAAGAGATGGCGGTTGATTTGTCGATGTCGGTTCTGGTGGTCGATGACTACAACACCATGATCCGGATCATCCGAAATCTTTTGAAGCAGCTCGGCTTTGAGAATATCGACGATGCCAGCGACGGTTCGGAAGCGCTGAACAAGATGCGCGGCAAGAAATACGGGCTCGTGATTTCCGACTGGAACATGGAGCCGATGACCGGCTACGACCTGCTCAAGGAAGTCCGTGCCGATCCCAACCTGGCCACCACGCCCTTCATCATGATCACGGCGGAATCCAAAACCGAGAACGTGATCGCGGCCAAGAAGGCTGGTGTGAACAATTACATCGTCAAGCCGTTCAACGCGGCGACGCTGAAGACCAAGATCGAGGCGGTCTTCCCGGATATGGCGACGGCGTAAGGCGCCAGCCACAAGCACCAATATTCGTCATGCCCGGGCTTGTCCCGGGCATCCACGTCTTTGGTGCAGCGAGTCTGCAAAGACGTGGATGGCCGGGACAAGCCCGGCCATGACGGAGTGTGTTGAAAGTAGCTGGTATTCAGTCTCCGACCTCTACCACTTCAGCTCCCGCATCAGCGCCTTTGGCGGATGGCCGAACAATTCCCTGACCGAGGCCGGGTCGAACTGGTCGATGCCTTCGAATTCCTCGGAATGGATGCCGCGGGTCACGAACAGGCAGTCGATGCCGAAACCCAATGCCCCGGTGAGATCGGTGCGGACGGAATCGCCGATCGCCAGCACCCGGTCGAGCGGGGCGGCATGGCCGCGTTGTTCGGCGGCGAGCGCCATCGCGCGTTCATAGATCGGCCGGTGCGGCTTGCCGTAGAAGATCACCTCGCCGCCGAGTTCGCGATAGAGCTCGGCGATCGCGCCCGCACAATAGATCAGCCGGTCGCCGCGTTCGACGACTATATCGGGATTGGCGCAGATCAGCGGCAGGTTGCGCTCGCGCGCCCGCAGCATCATCGCGCGATAATCTTCAGCCGACTCGGTTTCGTCGTCGAACAGTCCGGTGCAGACGATGTAGTCGGCCTCTTCCAGCGGCGAGATCACGGGATCGAGCCCGCGATAGATCGAATTGTCGCGCTCCGGACCGAGCCAGAACATCTTCTTCCCCGGATGGTCGGCAACAAACAGCCGGGTCAGATCGCCGGAAGAGACGATCGCGTCATAGGTCTCGTCGGCGACGCCGAGCTTGCGCAACTGCCGCTGCACCGAATCGGCGGGCCGCGGCGCGTTGGTAATGAGGATGACGGTGCCGCCGCGCTGGCGGAACGTGTGCAGCGCCGCGCAGGCCACCGGAAATGCCTCGAGCCCGTTGTGCACCACGCCCCAGATATCGGAGAGGATGACTTCCACGCCATCGACGAGGTCGCTCAGGTTTTCGACGAACCGAAGTGTGGTCATGACATCGGGCGCCGGTTAGCCCGGTCCGGCGGCGCGGCGCGCCAGCGCGGCATTGCCGGTCGCCCGTGTCGAAGGTTCGATCGCCGGGCTGGCGACGGGAGCAGGGGTGCTGGGGCCATTGGAACCGTTGGTGCTGTTCGAAGTCGCTCCGCCGGTAGCAGATGCCCCCTCGGGCCGCAACGGCCGGGGCGGCGCGAACAGGAAGCCCTGGCCGAACCGCACGTCGAAATCCAGCAGATCGACCACCGCGCGCTCGCCCTCGATCTTTTCGGCAATCAGGTCGATGCCGAAGCGGCCGAGCAGATCCGACAAGTCAGAGGGGTGAATGTCCGACGTCGAGCTCTGCTTGGGATCGAGCAGCAGCGCCGCTGGAACCTTGATGAAGCGGACGCCGCGGTCGGCGAGTTCCCGCGGCTCGACCCTGATATCGCTGACATGGTCGATCGAGAAACGGTAGCCGCGCTGCGACAGCGCCGCGAGATGCTCGGTCTCGGTCGGACCGAGGTTGCGGAACGTGGCCTGCTTGAACTCGAGCACGAAGGACGGCGCCAGCGCGCGATTGGCTTCGAGGAAGTCGAGGCATTGCGCGAAGGTGGTGGGATTGGCCAGCGTCGCGGCGGAGACGTTGCAGAACACGCCGACATCCTTGTTGCGCACCATCAGGCGGCGCAGCACCTGCACACAGCGCAACATCACCATGTGGTCGATGCGCCCCATCAGGCCGCCGGCTTCGGCGGTGGCGATGAAATCGTCGGCGGCAAGAATCTGGTCGTTGTCGTCGCGCAGCCGCGTCACCGCCTCGTAGAAGCGCACCTTGCGCTGTGGCAGCGTCACCATCGGCTGCAGATAGATGTCGAGCCGGTTCTCCTCGATGGCGTTCTTCACCGCGGCGAGAAGCTGCGGCTGGCTGCGCGCGGCGGCTTCGGCCGGCGCTGGCGCGGCGACGGGTGCCGGCCTGGCGACGACGGGCGGCGCTGCGGCTTCGGTGGATAATGGCGGTGAGGTTCGCGGTTCGGCGACAGGCGCAGTCACGATCGGTGCCGGTGCCGGTGCCGGTGGCGCTGCCGCCGCGCCCGAGGCAATCAAATCCTCATGGCTGGCGACGGAGACCGCAAGCTGCTTGACCAGCACGCCGAGTTCGTTGATCTCGCCGACCACGGCCTGGATGCGGTCGCTGCTGGCGGAATTCGCCGACACCACGCGGCCCTCGACGGCCGCGAGCCGGCGGCCGAATTCGGCGACCTGGCGGGCGAGGTCGGCGGTGCCGCGGGACAGGTCCGCGATCTGGCTGCCGACATCGGAGCGATCGCGCAGCCGCATCGAAACCGCGTTGTAGAGGATCAGGAAGGTCAGTGCCGTCAGCGCCACGATCGCGGATTCGGTTCCGCTGATGCCGGCGACCGCATGCAGGACCAGGCCAAGCGAGGCTGCGACCAGCACCATGCAGATGGCGATAAAAATCGTCGAAATGCGAATCATGTCGCGCACTACGCCTTCAGGTCCGAACTACCCCCGCCCGGGAAAATGCTGGTGTCGTCAGGCATCGTCCGGTTTGCGCTCCCCCAAGCGCAATGACCTTAGCATCAATGTTGATTCGCGGGTCTAGTGTTCTTCTTTTTCAGGAGGCTGGAACCGCCGGTCCCAGCGTATCGGCCATGGTGGCGCCGCGGCTGCCCATCGGCTTTGGGTGGCCGACGGTGGTATCGACCGCGGTCTGGTGCTCGATTTCCGAATTCAGTTCCGCCCCGAACAGCACGACGATGGCCGACATCCACATCCACATCATCAGGCCGATGGCGGCGCCGAGCGAACCGTAGGTCGCATTGTAATCGCCGAAGTTCGACAGATACCAGGACAGCGCCGCGGAGCCGGCGATCCACAGCAGGGCGGCGAGCAGCGTGCCGACGCTGAGCCATTTCCACTGCGCCGGGCGCCGGCTCGGTCCGAACCGGTAGAGAACGCCGAGCGCCGTCAGCAGGACCGCGAACAACAATGGCCAACGCGCGAGGCTCACGATGAACAGGCTGTCCGGAGGCAGGCCCAGATGATTGAGCGCCAAAGGAAACGCCACCACGGCCCCGACCATCAACAAGAGCGCCGCGATCCCGCCGACGGTGAACGCCAGCGAGATCAGGTTCAACCTGATGAAGCTGCGCTTCTCCCGTTCTCCATCGACTGCGTTGAGGGCGTCGATCACGGCCTTGACCCCTGCGTTGGCGCTCCAGATTGCAAGGGCGAGGCCGAACAGGAAGGCTCCGCCGAGCGCAGTGCTGCCCTTGTCGAGCACACGCGCAATCTGGTCCTGCACGATCTGGAATGAGCCTTCCGGCAGCATCAGTGCCAGCGTCTGCAGATTGGCGCCGATGGTCGAGGGATCGGCGAACAGGCCGTAGGAAGAAACCAGCGCCGTTACGGCGGGGAATACCGCGAGCAAGCCGAAGAAGACGACGCCTGCGGCCGTGGCGAGCAGGCGGTCGTCATTGGCCTGCTCATAGGTGCGCCACAGAATGTCTTTCCAGCCCGCCCAGGGAATGCTGAACGGGCTGCGCGCGCGCCGCCCGCGGCCGCGTTGCGAGAGCTCGCGTGTAAAGTCGTTGCCTTTGGTGGCCGCTGGATCGGTCGTCGGATTGGCGTGTTCAGGCGCGGACGTCTGGAAATAGCGCTGCGCGGTCAGGATCACGAGGGTGGTGGCCGCAATCAGGATCAGATTATCCGTATGGTCGGAGCGGGCGCGGGACATCAGATTCCCGCGTGTCGTGCCTGCTGCCGCCGGCGCACCGCCGCGTAGCCCAGCAAGCTTGCCATCAGGATCAAGCCGATATTCGCGTTTCTATTGCCGTGCCCCGGCCGGTTTCGCCGCCGCCGATGTCCCACCGGCGCCGCGGGGGCTTGCAGGATCGCCGCGGCGGTATCCCGGACGGCCTCGATCTGGTCGGGCTTGACGGGGCTGGCCTTGATCGCCACCCGCAAGCGGCTGGTGAGCGACGGGAACTGCGGCGCAGGGCGCTTGAGCCTGATGGCCGCCACGACGGCGCAGATGCAGGCGATGATCGCGAACAGGCCGCCAATGGCGCCGAACGCCCAAAACTGTCCGTAGGTGATTTCAACCCAGCGAAACAGCGCTGCTGCGCCGACGAGAAGCGCCGCGATCAGAAAAACTCCGGCGGCCGCGAAGAGGCCGGCGGCGATCGCGTAGGAGGTGACCGTGCCGGTGGCCTGGTTGGTCCGGTCGCGCAGATAGGATTGGGTCGCGCGCTTGATCTGGTTGAGCTTCAGTGCAATGCCAGCGCGCAACAAGCCGATCGAAGGCCCGGGCATGTCAGCTTTTCCTCCACCGGCGAAGGCATGATTGCCTCCGCCATGAATGAACGCGGCTTGTTTTCGAATGTTCCGGAAAGTGATTTACGCCAGCGCCTACAGATCGTCGGCCGTAATATAGAATACTTCGGCTTCGGAATCCTCGGTGTCGAGCCACATCAGCGGCAATTGCGGGTAGGCGGCTTCAAGCGCGGGCCGGCAACGGCCGATTTCGCAGAGCAGCCCGCCATCCGGCGTCAGATGCTGTTTGGCCTCGTCGAGGATGCGCCTGACGATGTCGAGGCCGTCAGTGCCGCCATCGAACGCGAGTTTCGGTTCGGCACGGCATTCGCGCGGCAAAGCGGCCAAGCCTTGCGAATCGACATAGGGCGGGTTTGAAATGATGAGGTCGTAGCGCTTGTCGCCCAGTGGCTTGAACAGGTCGCCGCGGTGCAGCGTGAGGCGATGTTGCAGGCCGTAATCGGCAACATTGTGCGCAGCGACATCCAGCGCATCCCTTGAAATATCCACCGCGTCGATTTCGGCGTTGGGGAAACTCCGGCTCGCCAGGATGGCGAGGCAGCCCGAGCCGGTGCAGAGGTCAAGCACATTTTCCACCGCCGCCGGGTCCGAGATCAGCGAACCGCCGGTCACGTCGTCGTCACCGCCAAAATGCGAGTCGAGCAATTCGCCGATGAACGAGCGCGGCACGATGGTGCGCTCGTCGACATAGAACGGCAGGCCGCGCATGTAGATCTTGTTGACGAGATAGGCGGTCGGCGTCCGAGTGGTGACGCGGCGCTCGATCAGGCTGAGGATCGCCTTGCCTTCGGCCGCCGTGACCCGCGCGGTGGCAAACGCCTCGAACTGGTCGGGGTGAAGACGCAGGCTTTCGCAGACCAGGAACGCCGCCTCGGCGACCGGATCGGTGGTGCCGTGCGCGAATACCAGGTCGGCTTCGATAAAGCGGCTTACCGCAAAGCGGACGAAATCCAACAGCGTCAGCAATTCGCCGGCGCGAACTTTTGGAAATTTCGGCTTCGTGTACTTAGGCAGCCCGTGGCGGCTGACAGGAGCCTTGCTCTGTTTGGCCATCAGGGTTTGGTCCAGCGCGCCGCGGCGTCGTCGTCATGGCCGCGCGCCTCGATCCAGCTGGTTCCCTTCGCGCTTTCCTCGCGCTTCCAGAACGGCGCATTGGCCTTCAGATAATCCATCAGGAACTCCGCCGCCTGAAACGCCGCCTGGCGGTGCTGGGACGCCGCCAGCACCAGCACGATGTTCTCGCCCGGCGTGATGCGTCCGACGCGATGCACCACGGTAAGGCCGGTCAACGGCCAGCGCGACATCGCTTCGTCGGTGTGCCGCTTGATTTCGGCCTCCGCCATGCCGGGATAGTGCTCGAGCGTCAGTGCCGCGATCGGCTCGCCATTCTCGCTGCCGCGGCAGATGCCGCTGAAGGTCACGACCGCGCCGACATCGCTGCGGCCCTTGGTCAGCGCCGCAATCTCCTGCGCGATGTCGAAATCGGCCTGCTGGATGCGGATGGTCGCGGTCATTGTGCTTTCTTCTTTTCACGCGTTTTCTTGACGCGAACCGGTACCCACTTCGCTCGCCGCTATGCTAACCGCCGGTCATCGGCGGAAAGAACGCGATCTCGCGGGCGCCAGCGATCATCGCATCCGGCTTGACATGGGTATGGTCGATTGCTGCGCGGATCACCTTCGGCTTCTCGAACGCGTAGGCATAGCTCTCGCCGCGCTGGGAGAGCCAGCCGATCAAATCGTCCACCGTGCGCACGGCGGCCGGCGGCTCGACCATTTCCTCCGAAATGCCGATCCGTTCGCGCACCCAGGCGAAATATTTGACCTTCATCCCTCATCCTCCTTGATGAGGTGGTGGATGCCGGCGCGGAAATAATCGTAGCCGGTATAGATCGTGACGATCGCCGACGTCCACAGCAGGGCGATCCCGATCATGGTGGTCGGGGGGAAAATCTGTTCGCCCGCTTCGCCGGCGATCAGAAAGCCGATCGCGACCAGCTGGACGGTGGTCTTCCATTTCGCGAGCTTGGTCACGGGGACGCTGACCCGGAGCGCCGCGAGGTATTCCCGCAAGCCCGAGACCAGGATTTCGCGGCACAGGATCACGATGGCGGCCCACAGCGTCCAGCCATGGATGCTGTTGTCGGCGGCCAGCATCAACAGGCAGGACGCCACCAGCAATTTGTCGGCGATCGGATCGAGCATGCGGCCGAAGGCGGATTGCTGGTCCCACATCCGTGCATAATAGCCATCGAGAACGTCGGTCACGGCGGCGGCGATAAAGATCGCCAGCGCCACCCAGCGCAGCCAGAGCGGGCCGTCCATGATGGATTGGGCATAGACGCAGCCGACCACCACCGGGATGGCGGCGATGCGGGCATAGGTCAGGATATTCGGGAGGGACAGGCTCTTGGACTGGCCCTTGGTGGTTGCGATGTTCATCCGTCTTACCAATACCGCTCAGGCGTGAAGGTCAACCGTGCAGGCCCCAGATGATCTGTCGCAGGCGACGGCCAAATGAAACGCCCATGTGAATCGGCTCCCTTTAACCCGGTTGCGCATGGAAAAACTCGAAAATCTTGCGGGCGCTTTCGGCGCTGACCCCTGGAACCTTGCCAAGGTCGGCGATCGAGGCCCGCTCGATTTCCTTCAGCGTTCCAAAGTGATGCAGCAAGGCACGTTTGCGTGACGGGCCGATGCCCGGAATCTCCTGCAAACCCGCTTCGCGGATGTCCTTTTTGCGCAGTTTGCGGTGCGATCCGATCACGAAACGATGCGCCTCGTCGCGCAGCCGCTGGATGAAATACAGCACGGGGTCGCGCGGTTCGAGCTTGATCGCCTCGCGGTCCGGCATGAACAGCGTTTCCCGGCCGGCGTCGCGGTCCGGCCCCTTGGCCACGGCCAGCAGCGTGACTTGCGTCAGCCCCAGGGTCTCGAAGATCTGCCTTGCCGCGTTGAGCTGGCCGCGGCCGCCGTCGATAATGACCAGATCCGGCCATTGCGGAAACGAATCGTCGTCGGCCTTGATCTCGGCTTTTGCTTTGGCGGTATCGCCTTCCGGCGGTTTCAACAGCCGCTTGAAGCGCCGCTCCAGCACCTCGCGCATCATCGCGTAATCGTCGCCCGGCGTCAGGCCTTCCGACTTGATGTTGAACTTGCGGTACTGGTTCTTGATGAATCCGTCAGGCCCCGCCACGATCATCGCGCCGACCGCGTTGGTGCCCTGGATGTGGCTGTTGTCGTAGACCTCGATCCGCTTGGGCGCATGCGGCAGCCCGAGCGTGGTGACCATGCCCTCCAGCAGGCGGCCTTGGGTTGCGGTATCGCTGAGCTTGCGGCCGAGCGCCTCGCGGGCGTTGGTCAGCGCATGCGCGATCAATTCCTTTTTCTCGCCGCGCTTCGGCGTCGAGACTTCGACCTTGAAGCCGGCCTTGACGGCGAGGGCATCCGCCAGCAGCGCGCTTTCCTCGATCTCGTGCGACAGCAGGATCAGTTTCGGCGGCGGTTTGTCGTCGTAGAATTGCGCCAGGAACGAGGCCAGCACTTCCTCCGGCGTGAAGGATTTTTCCGCGCGCGGGAAATAGGCGCGGTTGCCCCAGTTCTGGCCGGTGCGGAAGAAGAACACCTCAACGCAGGAATAGCCGCCCTCCTGATGGATGGCGAACACGTCGGCCTCTTCCACGGTGCGCGGATTGATGCCCTGCTGCGATTGGATCGCCGAGAGCGCGGCGAGGCGGTCGCGGTAGAGTGCGGCGGTCTCGAATTCGAGTTCGGCGGACGCCTTCTCCATCTCGCCGGCCAGTTCTTTTTTGACCAGATGGCTACGGCCGGACAGGAAGTCGTTGGCTTCGCGCACCAGCTCGGTATAGCCGGGGAAATCGATCTCGCGGGTGCAGGGGCCGGAACAGCGGCGGATTTGATAGAGCAGGCAGGGCCGGGTGCGGCTCTCGAAGAAACCGTCGGTGCAGGAGCGGATCAAAAACGCGCGCTGCAGCGCCGTGATGGTGCGGTTGACGGCGCCGGCGTTGGCGAACGGCCCGAAATAGCGTCCCGGCCGCGACTGCGCGCCGCGATGCTTGAGGATCTGCGGCGCCCAGTGGTCGCCGGTGATCAGGATATAGGGAAACGACTTGTCGTCGCGCAGTTGCACATTGAAGCGCGGCCGCAGCTGCTTGATCAGGTTGGCCTCGAGCAGCAGCGCCTCGGTCTCCGTCGTGGTCGAGACGATTTCGACTGCAACGGTGGCCGCGATCATGCGCAGGATCCGCGCCGGCAGCGGCGCGTTGACGCGGGCGTAGGAGGCAAGTCGCTTGCGGACGTTCTTCGCCTTGCCGACGTAAAGCACGTCGTTGCCGGTGTTGAGCATGCGGTAGACACCGGGCGAGGTCGGCGCCAGGCGCACGGCATTTTCGATCGCGGCATGGCCGACCGCGAGGGGGCCTTCGGCCACGGCCTCCGTGCTGTCCTCGGCGGTTTCCTCCGCGGGTTCCGGCAGGCGGGCCTCATCTTCGTCCTCGGCCGCAGACGTCGCCGGATCGAGATCGGCGGCGCCAAGCTCCTGAGCAGGGTCCTTTGCAAGGTCCTTTGGGAGCAAATCCGGCTGGGAACCCCGCCGCGGCTTGCCCGGGGCTTTCGGATGGTCGGTAGAATCGTGATCCATGGGCCTAAATTAAGCGCTGCTGGCCGGCATCGCCAGCGTGCCGGCGGCGACCGAGGCCACGCCGGGTAACACATTCTTAAGACTGATGATCGGGCGGTAAGAGGGCTTAACAACCCTTTAACTTAAAACTCTCGATAAATCTTACAGGAAAAAGTGGAATTCCGTAACCAAGCCGGCCTCGGCCGGAAGGGTGCGGCTGTTGCGTGGTGGAGTTGAGTGATGGGCAGCTTTGTTTTGCGGGCGCTGGCGGTGGTCGCTGCAGCCTGGACGATGTCGGCGCAGGCGGCCGATATGAATTACGGATCGCGCGCGCCCTATACCGTCAATCAGCCGCTCAACGCCTATAGCTGGGCCGGTCCCTATCTCGGCGGCAATCTCGGCTATGCCTGGGGTTCGGTCGCCAACAACCCGACCAAGCCGTCGGGCTTCGCGGGCGGCGTGCAGGCCGGCTACAATTGGCAGAACGGGCCGTGGGTGTTCGGCGTCGAGGGCGATATCAACGCGAGCGGCGCGGGGGATACCTTCGCGCCGTGGAAGTTCTCCAACCCCTGGTTCGGCACGCTGCGCGGCCGGGTCGGCTACGCGTTCAACAACGTGATGTTCTACGGCACCGGCGGTCTTGCCTTCGGCGAACTGCGCGCCACCACGTTCGGCCTGTCGGAATCCCACACCACGGCGGGCTGGACCGCGGGCGTTGGTGCTGAAATGGGCTTTGCTCCGAACTGGAGCGCCAAGGTCGAATATCTCTATGTCGACCTCTCCAACACCAATTTTGTCATCACCGGAGCCTCGAACGGCTACAGCTTCGGGCTGATCCGCGCCGGCGTGAATTACCGCTTCTGAGATCAAGAAAACGCAAAGAAACCATCTGTTGCAGCCTCCCGGCGGCGCCAAGCCGCCGGGATTTTTTTGTCTCGTGGACACTGCGCGGCGGTACGCCTAAAATTCTTCGATGCAGCCGGGGCAGCCAAGTCTGACCGCGTTGGGCGCCGCCCGCTTGCGCGCGGCGCATCAGGTGCTGGATAACGCATCGATCCTCAGGGATCCGCTGGCGTTACGCATTCTCGGCGACGATATCCAGGTCTCGCTCGACCATGCCCGGGCCCACACGTCCGGGCCGCGGTTGCGCTGGTTCATCGCCGCGCGCTCGCGCATCTCGGAAGAAGCGCTGACGGAAGCGGTGAGTAATGGTGCGACGCAGCTCGTGGTGCTCGGCGCAGGGCTCGATACGCTCGCCTACCGGACACCGCTCGCGGCTGGCCTGCGAATTTTCGAGGTCGATTTTCCTGCCACGCAAGCACGCAAGCGCGACATGCTGGCCGCCGCGACAATCGCCGTGCCGGACACGCTGAGCTATGTCGGGATGGATTTCGAACGGCAGACATTGGCCGAAGCGCTGGACGCCGCAGGCTTTGTCGCCGCCAAACGCAGCTTCTTCAGCTGGCTCGGCGTGGTGCCTTATCTGACCGAGACGGCGGTGTTCTCGACGCTCGGCTATATCGCGCAGCTCGAAGGCGGTGCTGAAGTGGTGTTCGACTATGTCAATCCCGCAAGCTCGGTCGCACCGGCCGGCCGCGCCGCGCATCAAGCGCTTGCCGAGCGGGTGGCCGCGGCTGGCGAAAGCCTTCAGAGCTATTTCGATACCGCATCGCTTTGCGCCCGCATGAGCGCGACCGGCTTTCGGCATGTCGATGATGTCGGTCCTGACAGGATCGCAGCGCGTTTCTTCCCCGAGAGCGAACGCAACGCACCGGCGCGCGGCGGCCACATCATGCACGCCTCCACGTTCTGAGCCGCGGGCCTCGCGCTCAGCGGGATTTGGTGCAGGCAAAACTTCAGTCCGCTTTCACCGGCAAGCTTCGGCTCTCGCGTCAGCTTACGATGAAATCACCAGGTTGACCGCCTTGGGGCCTTTGCCCTTCTTGTCCGGTTCGACCTCGAATGTAATGCGCTGTCCTTCAGTCAAATCCTTCAATCCGGCCCGCTCGACGGCAGTGATGTGAACGAACACGTCGCGACCGCCGTCATCGGGCTTGATGAAGCCGTAGCCACGTTCTCCATTAAAGAACTTGACTGTACCAGTCATGGCCATCGGGAAAACTCCTCCCCGTATTGCTCCGCCGCTACGCGCAATTCGCGTATCGGCCGACCGGACATTCGCTGCCGGAAGCTTGGCCACCTGAACCGATCGGGTCACGCACCGATCAGTCTGGATTTTTTTAGGCCTTGATCACTCCGCCGCAACCATTCGCGGAAGCGGAACGTAAAGCCAGTCATAACGGCCGAGCATAATACGGTTCCGCGCAAATTGACTATGGCTCAATCGGCACTTTTCAGCCCAATGCACCGCCTTGAAGGCTTACCTCGAAAGGTTTGCGTTCAGGGCTTGCGTTCAGGGCTTGCGTTCAAGGCGAGCCTTCAAGGTTTGGGCGTCTCAAGCCTGAACCGGCCGGCGCCGCCCTGGCCGAGCGGTTTTTCCAATTCGGGTAAAATGGTCTTCAGCTCGCCCGCCAGTGTCCACGGCGGGTTGACGATCAGAAGCCCGGTGGAGGTGAGGGGACCGCCGGCCTGCTGCGGTGCGACGCTGAATTCGAGCCGCAGACATTTCCCGGCCGGCTTGCCGGTCTCAGCCACAGCGGCGACGTGCCGCGCCAGGCCGTCGGTGATGCGCCGGCTCTTGACCGGATACCACAGCAGATAGCTGCCGGTCGGCCACTTCGCATAGGCCTCCGCAAAGCCGTCGGCGAGCTTTTCGAACTCGTCCTTTTGCTCGAACGAAGGGTCGATCAGCACCAGGCCGCGCCGCTCGTTCGGCGGCACGAAGGCCGGCAACGCCGTCCAGCCGTCGAGATCGACTACCCGGGCCTGGGTGTCGCGGCGCAGCGCATCGATCAATTGCTTGTGGGCTTTCGGCTCGATCTCGCATGCCGTGAGGCGGTCCTGCGGCCGCAGCAGCGCGCGCGCGATCAAGGGCGATCCGGGATAGGCTTTCAGCTCGGCTTGCGCGTTGAAGGCCCTGACGATGTCGAGATAGGGCGCCACCAGCGGCAACGCATTTTCCGAGAACCGCGCCTGCATCACCCGTGCGATGCCGGTCAGCCATTCGCCGCTGCGGCGGGCCTCATCGCCGGACAGGTCGTAGCGCCCGGCGCCGGCATGGGTGTCGATGACGCGAAAGGCGGCAGGCTTTTCCTGCAGATAGGTCAGCATCCGCACCAGCACGATGTGCTTGATGACATCGGCAAAGCCGCCGGCATGAAAGGCGTGTCGGTAGTTCATGATGAGAAATTCAAGAGCCGTTGGAGAAGACGTCTACATCTTCTACGCGTCATGGCCGGGCTTGTCCCGGCCATCCACGTCTTTGAACACCAGACGAAGGAAGACGTGGATGCCCGGGTCAAGCCCGGGCATGACGACTGAGGATCAACTCCCCCGCACCGGCGGCATCACGACCTCGTCGCGGCGGCAGGCGCGGCGGTCGATTTCCTCGCAGGAGCGGAATTGCAGGTCCTTGCTCATGCAGACCCTGACTTCGCTGAGCCGCCGGCTGCTGCAGACGACCGAAATCGCCGAGCTGCTCAGGCCGGGATTGACCTTGATGAAGGCTGCCTCGAGCGCCTCGGGGGCGATCGTCTTCGATTCCGACAATTGCAGGAATTCCTCGGGGATCTTCACCGCGGCGCGGGCTTTGCGGATGTTCTCGAAATAGGCCCGCGCGCCAAGGCCGGAACAGGTGCCGTGCTTGTCCCATTCGTTGAAGATCAGCCCGGGCGCCGGCATCAGGTCCAGCATCGACGACATGACGTTGCGGTCGAGACGGGGCGACGGCCGCTGGCAATATTCGGGAAACCCGCGCTCATATTGCGGCCACAGGCCGTGGACCACGAAGGAAAACGGGCGCTCGCACTGGATCTGCGCAGAACGGCCGCTATTGCCGCGTTCGGAGGCCGCCTCGCAGAAGGAGGGCGACCACGACAGGGCCAGCACGTAGAAATCGAACTCGCCAGGGGCGTTCTGCCGGCGGTCCTGCGCGGCGGCGTGGCCCGCGGTGACCAAGACAAGTGCCAGCGAAATCAGCAGCCGCGAAACAATGACCGATGGAAACATCAAACGCTCCCTTACTCGCAAAGCATGACGTACTCGATTACCCGAGCCTAGCAGGGAACCGGAACATTTCAAGAACAAAAATGGCGTTAGGCGCGAATCGGGTGGCGCCGGCCACCGCGATCGAAAAACCCAGGCAGGGAGGCTAGCGCAGGAAGCTAGGGCCGCGCGGCCTTGCAGCCGGGATTATAGGCCCAGTTGCGGTCCAGCCCGGTGACACACCATTCGACACCCTGGCCGAAGCCGGCAAAGCCGCCATCCTCGACGATCGAATAGTGCACGTTGCGCACCTTGCCGTCGCTCAGCATCACGTCGCCGGTGCAATAGCGGCGCGGAATGTTGTCGGATTGCCAGGGCCGGAAGGTGGTTTCGTGGATTCGGCCATAGGCGGTGATGGTCAGGGGCGAATTCCAGAAGGTGCTTTCCTTCTCGCGGAACTGCGAAATGATGGTCGGCAGTGCCGATTCGCACGGCGCAACGCGCCCGTCATAGCGGGGACCGGACAGCCAGAAGTTCAATTCCAGCGGATTGGCGGCCTCTGCCGACTGGCCGAACGCCAGGACGGCGAGCGCCGCAGCCAGGCCGAAGGTTTTCAACGATGTGAAGAGGGTGCGCATGGGAATTCCGCCGGTCATCCAACCGTCAGGACCGTGCCGTGAAGCCCGGGCGAGGTCAAGTGCAGCGCGGCAACACCTTGCAGACAAGTCGGGGTTCGGCCGTAACCCATTCTTTTCACGGCCGCCGGCGCACTCTATGGTGACCTCAGCGAAATGGAGTCGGCGATGCAAAGAATTGGGGCCGCGTGCCTGGTTGCGATGTGCGGGATGCTGGCGGCTGCGCCGGCGCAGGCCGATTGGGTACCGCCGTTCAAGGGCAACGATACCGGCGGTATCATCGCCTATTCGCTGGCGCGACAGGCGGATGCGCGCCAGCTCGCGGTCGATCACTGCGCCGGTTACGGCAAGGTGGTGAAATTCCTCGCGGTGCAGCCCTATGACGGCGGATACGTCTCCTTCGCCTGCCGCTGGGTGCCCTATGGGGCCAACGCCCGGCCGCTGCGCACACTCTACTGAGCCGGACCTGAACGCCTGATCCACCAGGGGAGCGCGAGCATGGCGCGACAGCTTCATTCATTGTGTCTGGCGCTTGGCCTGCTCGCGCTGTGGCCTGCGAGCCAGGCCAGCGCCGTCGAGCTGCCGGTGCGCAAGGCCGGCCTGTGGGAAATGAAGGTGGTGCAGACCGGCTCGCCGGTGCCCGAGATGACGATGCAGCAGTGCACCGACGCCACCACCGACAAGGACATGAGCACCTCGTTCTCGCCGATGACCAAGGACGTCTGCTCGAAAAACGATATCCAGAAGACCGCGACCGGCTATGTCACCGACTCCGTCTGCGGTTTCGGCGGCATGTCGGTCAAGTCGCATGCGGAAATCACCGGCGATTTCAACTCCGCCTACACCGTGAAGTCGACCTCGAACAACACCGGCGGTCCGGCCGGCGTGCCGCGCGATTCCACCGCCACGATCGAAGCGAAGTGGCTCGGCGCCTGCAAGGCCGATCAAAAGCCCGGCGACATCATCTTGCCCGGCGGCATGAAGATAAATCTCAAGGACATGGAAAAGCTGAAGGGCCTGCTGCCGAAGCAGCCGGGGAAGTAGTCCGCGGTAACTTGTAGCCCGGATGAAGCGAAGCGAAATCCGGGGGGCTGGTCGCAAGCGGCGAAACCGTCCCGGATTGCGCTGCGCTCCATCCGGGCTACAGGGCTCTTTTTACACCGGCACCCTGACCGCCGCGCGCAACCCACCCATCGGACTGTCGCCGAGCGTGATGTCGCCGCCATGCGAGCGGGCGATGTCGCGGGCGATCGCAAGGCCGAGGCCGGTGCCGCCTTCGTCCTGGTTGCGGGCGTCGTCGAGCCGCAGGAACGGCTTGAACACTTCCTCGCGCATGTTGGCCGGAATGCCCGGTCCATCGTCGTCAATCGTGACCGTCAGATAGCGGTGGTCGCGATGGCCGGTGATCGAAATCGTATTGGCGTGACGCGCGGCGTTGGAGACGAGGTTGGCAAGGCAGCGCTTGAACGAGGCCGGTTTGACGGTCACCACCGGCAGGCCGTGGAACGCCACCGTGGCGGTATGGCCGTGGCGCTCGGCATCGCTGCGCAATTCCTCCAGCGCCATCGACATGTCGGTCGGCTGCGCGACCTCGCCGCTGTCGCCGCGGGCAAAGGCGAGATAGGCCTCGAGCATGCCGGACATCTCGTCGACGTCCTTGCGCATGCCGTCGACCTCGGGGCTGTCGCCGATCAGCGCGAGTTCGAGCTTGAAGCGGGTCAGGATGGTGCGCAGATCGTGGCTGACGCCGGCGAGCATCGCGGTGCGTTGCTCGATCGAGCGCTCGATGCGCGCTTTCATCTCCAGGAACGCCTGCGCCGCGCGCCGCACTTCCCGCGCGCCGCGGGGACGGAAGTTCGGCGCCTCGCGGCCCTTGCCGAAACTTTCGGCGGCGTCGGCGAGCCGCAGGATCGGCCGGATCTGGTTGCGCAGGAACAGCACCGCGACGATCAACAGGATCGAGGACGTTCCCAGCATCCAGAAGATGAAGATCTCAGAATTGGAGGCATAGGCCGCACTTCTTTGGGCGAAGATCCGCATGACAGCGTCATCGAGCTGAATGCGGATTTCAACGAGGTTGGATTTGCCGACGGTATCGATCCAGAACGGCCGGCCGATCTGGCGGCCAATCTGAACCGAGAGTGTCTGGTCGAGCAGCGAGAAGAACGGTTTCGGCCCGGGCGGCGGCATGTCGCCGACGGGGAGAAAATCGACCACCAATTGCAGCCGCTGGCCGATACGGCGCAACTGCGCGCGTTCCTTGTCCTGCGGATAACCCTTGTAGACGTCGATCAGGCTCGCAATGTCCTGCACGACCGCGGCCGACAGGCGCCGCGTCACCGTGTTCCAGTGCCGCTCCATGAACACGAACGCGACCACGGTCTGCAGCACCACCATCGGCACGATCATGATCAACAGCGCGCGGGCGTAGAGGCCGGTCGGCATCCAGCCCTTGAAGGCGTTGCCCATCCAGCCATTGACCTTGGAGACCCGGCCGGCGGCGGTACGGATCAGCGTGAGGCCGGTGTCGAGCGTGCTCATCTCAGGGCGACGCCACCAGGCGATAGCCGATGCCGCGCACCGCCTGCAGGAACAACGGATTGGCCGGATCTTTTTCGATCTTGCGGCGCAGCCGGTTGATCTGCACGTCGACGGCGCGCTCGTTGACGGTGCCGCCGCCGGTCAGCGCTGCGCGCGGCACGGTTTCGCCCGGGCTTAAGCTCAGGATACGCAGCATCTCGCGTTCGCGGTCCGTCAGGTGGATGATCTCCTCGCCCTCGCGCAGCTCGCCGCGTTCGAGATGATAGACGTAGGGCCCGAACGCGATCTGCTCCAGCGCTTCCACTGCTGGCGTTGCGGTGCGCTTGAGGATGTTGCCGATCCGCAAGACCAGTTCGCGCGGCTCGAACGGCTTGGCCACATAATCGTCGGCGCCGATCTGCAGGCCTTCGATGCGGGCTTCCGCCTCATGGCGCGCCGTCAGCATGATGATCGGCACCGAGGAGGAGGTGCGGATGAAGCGGGCGAGATCGAAACCGGTTTCGCCGGGCATCATGACGTCGAGGATCAGGAGGTCGAAATGCAGGCCGAGCAGCTTGGCGCGGGCGTCGGTGGCGCTCGCCGCGGTCGTGACGCGATAGCCCTCGCCGGACAGGAAGCGCGACAGCAAGTCGCGGATACGGCGGTCGTCATCGACCAACAGCAGATGCGGGGCGTCGTCGGCCATTTGCCGCGGCGTCCGCACGGTGGCTGCGGCGATGGTTGGGCTGGCAGGTGCGTTTGGAATTCCGTTCGGGGTTGCGTTTGAGGTTCCTTGGGCCACAGTCACTCCCTTGGCTTCTTTCCGCTGCCGAAGATCGTCTCCAGCACCTTGTCCGGGTCGTCGCGATCGATCATCGCGCGCAGGAACTGCCGCACCGTTTCCTGGCCGGCGGGATCGATATCCTGCATGGCGCGGTTGATGCGATCGGTCTGCAGCCCGGCGAGCTTCGCCACCAGGGCCTCGCCCTTCGGGGTGGCGTAAAGAAGGCGCTGCCTGCGGTCGTTATTGCCGGTCTTCTGCACGATATAGCCTTCGTCCAGCAATTGCTTGAGCACCCGGCCCAGCGACTGCTTGGTGATGCGCAATACGTCCAAGAGGTCGGCGACCTTGAGGCCGGGGTAGCGGTGGACGAAATGCATCACCCGGTGATGGGCGCGGCCGAACCCGAACGCCTCGAGCTCATGGTCGGCGTCGCCGACGAAGTCGCGATAGGCGAAGAACAGGAGCTCGATGATATCCCAGCGCAATTCGCCCGCGCGCGGGGCCGGCGACACGCCGTCAGGCCCCTTCGAATCGGGGTCACCGCCTGGCCTTGAGAAATTTATGTCAGTCATGTTGACATATCTTGGGTTCAATGTTACAAAACTACCAGCCACGACGAAACTTTAAGTCGTTTCGACCTTGGCAACGTTAGGGGCGACCGGAGTAAGCCAGCGATGGCGGCAACGGCCGCGAATTGGACTACCGTGCGATTGTCGCGCGGCATTTGCGCAAACATACTGGACTTCGGCATTCCGCAAAAGCGTGTCCTCAAGGGACTTGCCAGCGATGGAAACCGGCGGCAAGGCCGGTGGTGGTGAAGTTCGGACCAATCAAGCAAGCAGGCTTGACGAAACAGGCCTGCGCCAGGAAACGCACCGGTTCCGACAGCAGGAAACAAGGGCGGGAAGCAAGACAATGAGTTTGAAATTCGACATCCAGCCTGCGACCAATCCGACGCCCGAAAAGGAGCGCGCGGCAAAGCTCGTGGACCCCGGCTTCGGCCGGATCTTCACCGACCACATGGCGATCGTCCGCTACAATCAGGCCAAGGGCTGGCATGACGCGCGGGTCGAATCCCGCGCCAATTTTCCGCTCGATCCGGCCGCCGCCGTCCTGCACTACGCGCAGGAGATTTTCGAGGGCCTCAAGGCCTACAAGCGCGACAACGGCGTGAATCTGTTCCGCCCTGACGCCAATGCGAGGCGCTTCAGGAATTCGGCCGAGCGCATGGCGATGGCGCCGATCCCTGAGGACGTCTTCATCGAAGCGGTCGAGCAGCTCGTGCGCATCGACAGCGCCTGGATACCCGGCGGCGAGGGCAGCCTCTATTTGCGGCCCTTCATGATCGCGAGCGAGACCTTTCTCGGCGTCAAGCCTTCTTCCGAGTACATCTTCGCCGTCATCGCCTCGCCGGTCGGCTCCTATTTCAAGGGCGGACCTGCGCCGGTGTCGATCTGGGTGTCGGAAAACTACACGCGCGCCGCGATCGGCGGCACCGGCGCCGTCAAATGCGGCGGCAATTACGCCGCCAGCCTGCGCGCGCAGGCCGAGGCGATCGATCGCGGCTGCGATCAGGTGGTTTTCCTCGATGCGGTCGAACGCCGCTACATCGAGGAGCTCGGCGGCATGAACGTCTTCTTCGTGTTTGACGACGGTTCGCTGCTGACGCCGCCGCTCGGCACCATCCTGCCCGGCATCACCCGCGATTCGATCATTGCGCTGGCAAAGGATTCCGGCACGCGGGTGCGTGAGGAACTCTACACGATCGACCAGTGGCGCAGCGACGCCGCCAGCGGAAAGCTGAAAGAAGCCTTTGCCTGCGGCACCGCGGCCGTGATCTCGCCGATCGGCAAGGTATGTTCGGCGAGCGGCGATTTCCTCATCAGCGGCGGCGCTGCCGGCCCCGTCGCGATGGGGATGCGCAAGAAGCTGGTCGACATCCAGTACGGTCGCGCGGAAGACCCGCACGAGTGGATCCGAAAGGTCCTGTAACCGGCGGCGGAATTATTCCGCCGCCTCCTGAGACAAGCAGCTTTTTTCAACTTGAGCACGGGGCCGCGCGCGCCTCGCGGAGCCGCGCGCGTGCGCGATGGATTGAACTGCGTCAAGAAAACGCGTCAAGCAAAGGAGAAAGCCCATGGGAATTTCGTTCGACAAGATCGATGGTGTCATCTGGTACGATGGCAAGCTCGTGCCGTGGGCTGACGCCAACGTCCATGTGCTGACCCACGGGCTGCATTACGCGAGTTGCGTGTTCGAGGGCGAGCGCGCCTATGGCGGCAGGGTGTTCAAAAGCACTGAACATTCCGAGCGGCTGAAGAACTCGGCCAACATCCTCGATTTCGAGATCCCGTATTCGGTCGCCGAGATCGATGCCGCCAAGCAGCTCGTGATCGACAGCAACAATCTGCCTGACGCCTATCTCCGCCCGATCGCCTGGCGCGGTTCGGAGATGATGGGCGTATCGGCGTCGTCAAACACCATTCATCTGGCGATCGCCGCCTGGGATTGGCCGAGCTATTTCGATCCGGCCACCAAGATGAAAGGCATCCGCATGTGCCTTGCGGAATACCGACGTCCCGATCCGCTGACGATTCCGGCGATGGCCAAGGCCTCCGGTCTCTACATGATCTGCACCATCTCAAAGCACAAGGCGGAGCGCGCCGGCTATGCCGACGCCATGATGCTGGACTGGCAGGGGCGGGTCGCCGAGTGCACCGGCGCCAACATCTTCTTCATCGCAGATGGCAAGATCCACACGCCGATCGCCGACTGCTTCCTCGCCGGCATCACCCGCGCCACCGCGATCGATCTCGCGCGGCGTCGCGGCATCGAGGTGATTGAACGCCGCATCATGCCGGACGAACTCTCTGGTTTCACCGAGTGCTTCATGTCAGGCACCGCCGCCGAAATCACCCCGGTGGCTGACATCGCCGAGTGGAAATTCACGCCCGGCAAGATTTCGGAACAACTGATGGCGGATTTTGCGGTCGAAGTGCAGGCGAAGGGCAAGGCAGTGGCGGCGTAGGGTGGGCTCTTTCTTCCCTCTCCCCTTGTGGGAGAGGGTGGCACGAACGCGAAGCGTTCGTGACGGGTGAGGGGTTCTCTCCTCACGGTAAGATTTCGCGCCGGAGATACAGACCCCTCATCCGTCGCCTCACTTCGTGAGGCGCCACCTTCTCCCACAAGGGGAGAAGGGAAGTGGCTCATGAACTGTTTCGCCCCTTTGCGCGACCAACTCCGGATTTGCGGATAGCGGTTCGTGGAATGGTGAAAATGACCTCAACCCTCTCAACATGCTCGAAATGCGTTGTGGCGGCTGCCTTCGCGGCGGCACTTGCGCTTCTCGGCTCCCCTACAATGAGCGTCCGTGCCGAAGACCGCTCGCCCGTGATCGACTTTCGCAACGGCGACCCCGAGATCAATGCCGCGATCGCGCTGGCGCGTTCCACGCTGCCGAAATTCTGGGCCTCCTACCAGGCGCCAAAACCGTCGGAGACCGGCCACTCCCTAAAAGTGCGTTTTCCCTATGGAAGCAACAGCGGCGAGCACATCTGGATGGCCGACGTGAAGAAGATCGCGGATGGCCGCTATTCGGGCCAATTCGCCAACACGCCGCGCCATTTGCCGGGCAAGCGGGCCGGCGACCTGGCCGAGTTCAGGGAGGCCGACATCTCCGATTGGATGTTCTTGCGGAACGGCAAGATCGTCGGCGGCGAGACCATCCGGCCGATGCTGAAAATGATGTCGAAGGCCGACGCCGATGAGCTGCGCGCCAGGATGGAAACCCCTTAAACGCCGGGCAGGACGTTCTGGTCAAAACCGGCCCGGTGGGCTAAGTGCGAGGGATGGGCTTGGCGAAACGAGCCCACCCAGTTTTTCCCGGTGAGCGCGGCGCCAGAAGCGGCTTTGCCCACCCTACACAAGTTGCAACGCCGCCATGAATGATAAACCCAAAAAGCCCCAGAAGCTGAAGGCGCGCCTGCCGCGCGGGCTGGAAGACCGTGGTCCCGCTGCGATCTCGGCGACGCGGCAGATGGTCGAGAAAATCCGCGAAGTCTATGAGCGCTACGGTTTTGAGCCGGTTGAAACCCCGGCGATGGAATTCACCGACGCGCTCGGCAAATTCCTGCCCGACCAGGACCGGCCCAACGAAGGCGTGTTCTCGTTCCAGGACGACGACGAGCAGTGGATCTCGCTGCGCTACGATTTGACCGCGCCGCTGGCGCGCTACGTCGCGGAAAATTTTGACTCGCTGCCGAAGCCCTATCGTTCCTATCGTTTCGGGTGGGTGTTCCGCAACGAGAAGCCGGGTCCGGGTCGCTTCCGCCAGTTCATGCAGTTCGACGCCGACACCGTCGGCGCGCCGACGCCGGCCGCCGATGCCGAGATGTGCATGATGGCGGCGGATACCATGGAAGCGCTTGGCATTCCCCGCGGCAGCTATGTGGTGAAGGTCAACAACCGCAAGGTGCTCGACGGGGCGCTCGAAGCGATCGGTCTCGGCGGCGAGGAGAATGCCGGACGCCGCCTCACGGTGCTGCGCGCTATCGACAAGCTCGACAAATTTTCCGCCGACGAAGTTCGCAAGTTGCTCGGTCCCGGACGATGGGATGGAGGCGAAGAAGGCAAGGGCGACTTCACAAACGGAGCCGGCCTAAGCGCCGCGGATGCCGACATCGTTTTGGCCGTCACGCAAAAACGCGACGACTGGAAAGAGGCCATTGCCGCCGCGGATGCTTATCTCGCCAAGAGCGACGTGGGTCAGGCTGGCGTCAGCGAATTGAAGGAGATTGCCAAACTGGTCACAGCATCCGGTTATGCATCGGATCGCATCCGTATTGATCCTTCCGTCGTCCGCGGACTCGAATATTACACCGGTGCAGTCTACGAAGTTGAGCTCCTGCTGGAGACCAAGGACGAAAAAGGCCGTCCGGTGCGCTTCGGCTCGGTCGGTGGCGGCGGACGTTACGACGGCCTGGTCTCGCGCTTCCGCGGCGAACCCGTTCCTGCAACCGGCTTCTCCATCGGCGTGTCGCGGCTGCAGGCGGCACTGACACTGATCGGCAAGGTCGACACCAAGCCTGCCGTCGGGCCTGTTGTCGTCACCGTGTTCGGCGGCGAAATCGCTGATTATCAAAAAATGGTCGCGACGCTGCGCAACGCTGGTATCCGCGCGGAACTTTATCTTGGAAACCCGAAGCACAGCCTCGGCCAGCAGATGAAATATGCCGACCGCCGCAACGCGCCCTGCGCGATCATCCAGGGCTCGGACGAGCGGGCCAACGGCAAGGTTCAACTCAAGGATCTCATCCTCGGGGCGGGCCTGACCGAGATCAAGGACCGCGAGGAATATCTGAAGAAACAGTCCGAGGCCCAATACGAGGTCGATCAGACCAGGCTCGTCGATGCCGTGCGCGAAGTTTTGGCGCGCCATGACGTGAAGTGGAATTAGGTCTGTCATACGCGGGCTTGACCCGCGTATCCATCTTCCTTGAAAAGGGATGGATTGCCGGGCATAGGCGAGCGGAAGCGACGCCGTCCTTCAGACGGCTATGCCCGGCAACGACAATCTGGCGAATGAAACAAGAATAATGGGAGTACTACGATGCCCGAGATTACCGTGAGCATGGCCGCCGGCCGCACCGACGAGCAGAAGGCCGGCATGATGCGTGACATCACCCAGGCGCTCGTCAAGAACCTCGGCGTCGATGCCGATGCGGTCGTGATCCAGATTAACGAAGCGCCGCTCGCCCACAAGATGAAGGGCGGCAAGACGTTTGTCGAACGCGCAGCTGCTGCGAAGAAGTAGTTTCATCCGTCGTCCCCGCGAACGCGGGGACCCATAGCCACCGATGCTCATAGTTTGGTACGGTATCTACCGTTCTGCCCAAAGCGGCATCACGCGGTATGGGTCCCGGCTCAAGGCCGGGACGACACCGGTTTTGCGGGACCACCCATGGACGCACGCGACTTCGTCAAGATCGGTATGAGCGCCGAGCGCACGCTGGTGGTGCCGCCCGAGCGCACGGTCGGGCATTTCGTGCCTGATATGCCGATGGTCTATGCGACGCCGATGATGATCCTGGAAATGGAGATGGCATCGGGTGACGCCGTCCGGGGCCATCTTCAGCCGGGCTGGATCACTGTTGGCACCGAGGTCGATATCCGCCATATCGGCGCTTCGCTGGTCGGCTCGACCGTGCGGACCACGGCGAAAGTGGTCGCGGTGGAACGCCGCGTGATCCGCTTCGAGGTTGAGGCCTTTGAGGGCGAGCGCAAGATCGGCGACGGCCGCCACGCCCGCGGCCTCGTCAATGTTGAGATGTTTAATAAGCGCTTGGGCGCGAAGTAGCGGTAGCTCGTCATGCGCGGGCTTGACCCGCGCATCCATCCCTCTTCGGATGAGTCTAATCGGAAGACGATGGATTGCCGGGCATAGGCGAGCGGAAGCGACGCCGTCCTTCAGACGGCTGTGCCCGGCAATGACAGTAAAAACTACTTCGCCAGGTCCTTCGAGCGCTGCGTCGCCGCGGCCACCGCGCGCGTCATCAGCTTCTGCATTCCGTCCGAACCCATCAGCACCTCGAGCGCTGCCGCGGTGGTGCCGCCGGGCGAGGTGACGTTCTGGCGCAAGGTCGCCGACGACAGGTCGGAACGATGCAGCAGCTCGCCGGAGCCGGCGACGGTTTCGCGCGCGAGCTTGGTCGCAAGCTCCTCCGGCAGTCCGGCCGCGACGCCGGCGCGCGCGAGTTCTTCGGCGAGCAGGAACACGTAAGCCGGCCCCGAGCCGGAGACGGCGGTCACCGCGTCCATCAGGCTTTCCTTGTCGACCCATTCGACCGAGCCCGTCGCGCGCAGCAGTGCGTCGGCGATCGCGCGCTGCGCGGCGCTGACTTTCCTGGCAGCGACCGCGACCGTGATGCCGCGGCCGATCGCGGCCGGCGTGTTCGGCATGGCGCGAACCACGCTGCCGCCGACGATCGATTCAAGCACGGCAATCGTCGTGCCCGCCATGATCGAGACCACCAGCGTCGACGATCCTACGAAAGCCTTCAGCGCCGCACCGGCTTCGCGAAAGGATTGCGGCTTCACCGCCACCACCAGCGTATCGACCTCGCCGGCATCCTTCGGCGCCGGGTTGAGGCGGATGCCTTGCGCCGCCAGCGCGTTAATCTCGCTGGCGGGATGCGGCTCGATCACCACGACGCGCTGGGGATCGAGCCCCTGCGCCAGCCAGCCGGTCAGCATCGCGCCGCCCATCTTGCCGGCGCCCGCGAGCGCGATGGTGCCGTGGACGGATTTCAGTGCGTTGGTTGTGCTCAAGGTGATCACCACGAATTCGCTGTCGTCCCGGCCTTGAGCCGGGACCCATAACCACCAGCGGTTCTAGTGAAGCGAAGGACAGGCCACAAGCAGTTTGCTTTAGCCATTGACGTCACGGCGTATGGGTCCCGGGTCAAGCCCGGGACGACACCGAATATGTGGGAAGCGTTCGAGGTGACGAACCCTACGCCTCGCCCTCAGTATCAAACATCGCGGCGCTCATGGCTTCCGCGGCGGTCTTGCCGGCCCAGACCACGAACTGGAACGCGGGGTAATAGCGTTCGCAGGCGTGGATGGCGCCGACCAGCATGGCTTCGCATTGCGCGGTCGAGGCGGTGAGCCCGCCCGGCAGCACCAACGCCTGCCGGTACATGATCATGCCGGTGTGGGTCCAGATGTCGAAATGGCCGATCCATAATTGCTCGTTGATCGCTGATATCAGCCGCTGCACCTCGGGCCGGCGCGCGGGTGGAATCTTCATGTCGAAGGCGCAGGCCAGATGCAGCGCCTCGATCTCGGCCATCCAGGTAAAGGAGAGCTGATAGTCGGTCCAGTCGCCCTTGGAGACGATGGTCACTTCGTCTTCGCCGGAACGTTCATACGCCCAGTTATTGTCGGTGGCGATGTCCTCGACAACCGCGAGCGGGTTGTTCGGGGAATCGATGATGCCTTCGAGGAGGGACATTCCGTCTCGACCTTGCCATTTCACGTGAGTTGATACGCACACGGGGACCGGCGCGCGCGGGAGGTGGTGCATCGCTGCCGACTGCAATCCCCTGATTATTCCTGATCGTCTTTGGGGCTTGCCGGCTCAAGTGATGTGATTTGCGGAATCTGCGCAACCGACCGCGGAGTCCGTCCACAGCCAATGCGCAGGCCGTCCACAGCTCTTCGCCGTCTAACCATTAATTTGAGAACAAATCGGAATCGGATTCTGTGGATTGGAGTCGACCGCCACCGGAAGAGCACCGGCCCGCCACAATGGTTAATTTTTTCTTAATGAATTGACAGCCGCTTCGGTCGGGGCGCATATTTTTCCACAGGGTGGATACGACCCGCTGCTTGCGCCCCTTCGAGGGTACGGTGAACGTATCGAGCCGTTCGAGGCCTCCTTTGCCCAGCGAACGAGTCAGTAACGCAAGCGCCTGACACATCTTGTTCGCCAATGCAGAGGAGTTATCCCATGCGCGATTTTCGCGATGCCAAGGCTATGGCGCATTCGTTGCGCGAGGCTCTCAAGGCCAAATCGGTTTCTCTCACCCACAGCGAAAGCCTGGAACTGGTCGCCAGGACGTTGGGCCTGCCCAACTGGAATCATCTCGCCGCGCGAATTGAGTCGAGCCTGCCGCCGCTCATGCCGGCCGGGGCAACAAATTCGGTAACCGTCACGGCAGGCGCGGGCATCCCGATCGTGCCGATGAGGGACCTCGTGGTGTTTCCACAGATGGTCGCGCCGATTTTCGTCGGGCGCGAAAAAACCCGGCGCGCGATCGAGCGCGCGCTGGCGACGGACCGCCGCGTGTTCGTGGTCACGCAGCGGCGCTCGGCCGATGACGATCCGCAACTGGATGCGCTCTATCCGGTCGGCGTCACCGCAGCCGTGATCAATCGCGTGGCGCTGACGGACGGAACGCTCAAGCTGGCGATCTCAGGCCTCGAACGCGCCGCGGTCGGCAAGCTCGTCGCGGAAGAATTTCTGGCGGCCGAGATCGCGCCGATCGAAGAGAGCAACGGCCAGACCGACAAGGCCGTTCTGTTGTCGCGCCTCGTCCTCGATGCCTACCGGATGTTCGCCAACGTCGATTACTCGAATGTACCGCCGCAGCTTCAGGCGCGTCTCCACCTTCCTGACATCGGCGATCCCAGCCTGCTGGCCGACACCGTCGCGCCGCTGCTGCCGGTCAGCATCGAGCAGCGGCAGCAGCTCTTGGAAACCAGCGACGTCACCGCGCGGCTTGAAGCGATCCTCGACCTGATCAAGGCGGCTCAAAAGGCGGCGTAGGTCATCAAGACTAGATTGAGCTGTATCCACGACGGCGCTGCACTCCCTCTCCCGCGCTTGCGGGGGAGGGCTGGGGTGGGGGTGCCGCCGCGAGTCACGCCGTCGAAAGGGAGCAGGAATCTGCCTGCCCTGTCCCGCCGTCATGGGGATCATGCAGATTCCCGGTGCGGAAGGCGCTTGCCGATGCCGCGGCCTTTGGTCATATTTGCCGTCAGGTCGTCCATCCGGGCGGCCGATGTTCTCAGGGCGGGGTGAAAATCCCCACCGGCGGTAAGGGTGACGTAGCCCAAGCCCGCGAGCGCCTTCTTCTCCCGAAGAAGGGTCAGCAGATTCGGTGTGATTCCGAAGCCGACGGTTAAAGTCCGGATGAAAGAGAACGGTTGCGGCGACCCGCGCGTTTGCGTGGGTCAATCGTCGTTCCGTGTGCCCTGATTCTGGTCCTGAAAGAGGAAAGCCATGAATCAGATGTTGCAAGAGCCTGAAGCCCAAACCCTAGAAGCCCAGCCCCAGGAGACCCAGGTCAGGGTTCCCGAACGCACCGGCGTTCCCGAACGCACCGGCGTTCCCGACACGCCCGAGCGCCCGCCGGCGCCCGTGCATCCGCGTTTCGTCAAGCCGCAGCGGGTCGCCTTCGTGCAGGCGTCCTGGCACCGCGACGTGGTCGAGGAATGCCGCATCGCCTTCCTCGAAGAGATCGAGGCGCGCCATATTTCGCGCGCGCAGGTCGATCTGTTCGAGGTGCCGGGCTCGTTCGAGATCCCGCTGCATGCGCAGCTGCTCGCTAAGACGCGGCGTTACACCGCGATCGTGGCGGCGGGGCTGGTGGTCGATGGCGGCATCTACCGCCACGAATTCGTCGCCGACACCGTGATCAAGGCGCTGATGGACGTGCAGCTGAAAACCGAAGTGCCGATCTTCTCGGCGGTGCTGACGCCGCAGCAATTCCACGAAAGCGCCGTGCACCACGATTTCTTCCGCAAGCATTTCGTCATCAAGGGCATCGAAGTCGCGGAAGCCTGCGCCAACACCCTGCACAGCCTGGAGCGGCTGCGCGGCCAGGTCGCGGCGGGGATTACGGGGTAGGGATCGTGTAGGGTGGGCAAAGCGCCTTGTCTCGCCGTAGCTCAACGAGCCAAGGCGGAAAGCGTGCCCACCTCTTCCTATCTTCAAAAACAGTGGTGGGCACGGCGCACGTGCGCCTTTGCCCACCCTACAAAACAAAAACGAATGGGAGGCCATCATGACCGGACAAAATCCACCCGATTGGCTCGGCCTGTCAGGCCGTGTGTGCGTGGTGACGGGCGGGGGCGGCGGCATCGGCCGCGCCACGGCGCTCAGCCTTGCGCAGGCCGGCGCCCGCGTCGCCGCCATCGATCTCGATGAGCGCGGCCTTGAGACCACGCGCGGTGAGCTGCGCCAGTTTGGCGCCGAGCATTTCGTCGGGCGCTGCGACACCGCGAATGCCGAGAGCGTTGCCGGCGTGTCCGAGGCGGTCGAGCAATCGCTGGGGCCATGCAGCGTCCTCGTCAACACCGCCGCGGTGCTGCGGCCGGGGGGCCTTGAGAATCTGACGCTGGCCGAATGGAACGCCGTGCTGTCAGTGAATCTCACCGGCTACTTTCTCTGCGCACAGAGCTTTGGCCGGCAGATGCGTAAAACCGGGCGCGGCAGCATCGTTCACGTGTCGTCGATCGCCGGCAGCCATGCGCAGGGCCAGAGCGGCGCCTACAGCGTCAGCAAGGCCGGCGTCATCATGCTCTCGCGCCAGCTCGCCAGCGAATGGGGTCCGCAAGGCATCCGCAGCAACGTCGTCAGCCCCGGCATGGTGATCACGCCGATGAGCCAGGCGTTCTACGACACGCCTGGCGTCACCGAACGCCGCTCCGCCGTGGTGCCGTTACGGCGGGTCGGCCTGCCGCAGGACATCGCGGATGCCATCCTCTATCTCGCCAGCGACCGCTCGTCCTACGTCAATGGCGACGAGATCACCGTCGACGGCGGCTACGCCAACATGCTGATGAACCTGGTGCCGCGGCCGGGGTTTGACTGACGAATTGCTCACTGACAATGCGCCGCCGATGCCCGATCGCGATGGTAGATCGGGCGGCATCGCTCGGGGATCATGCCTTAGTCCGCGAATGCCCGGAACGGACATGGCCCGTCTCTGGCGACCCTATCAGATTGCCCATAAAGAATGGTACGATACCGTCGAGAACCTGAGGGCTCAGAACCTGAGGGCCAGCATGAAGCGGCGGAAATTTCTCGGTATACTCGGTGGTGCCGTGGCATTGCCGATCATGGCGCGCGCGCAGCCGGCGATACCCGTGATCGGATATCTCGGCGCGGAATCGGCCGCCCGCTTTGCAAGTCGCCTGGAGGCATTTCGGCGCGGCCTGCGCTCGACCGGCTTCGATGAAGGCCGCAACGTAACGATCGAATATCGTTGGGCAGAAGGTCGCAACGATCGGCTGCCGGCGCTCGCGGCTGAACTGGTTAGCCGTCAGGTCAGCGTAATCGTGGCGCCCGGAAGTGTGCCTTCTGCGCTCGCCGCCAAAGCGGCAACGCGGACGATTCCGATCGTTTTCGAAATCGGCGCAGACCCGGTTGCAGCTGGATTGGTCGCCGGTCTGAGCCGGCCGGAAGACAACGTAACCGGCGTAACGTCGCTCAATTGGGCGATCGCGGCGAAACGGCTCCAACTGCTACACGAAGTCGCGCCCACCGCAGGCAGCTTCGCAGTGCTGGTCAACCCAAGCAATCCGAAAAACGCCGAGGCGGTCGTAGCGGATTTGCGAACAGCGGCCAGAACCCTCGGATGCGATCTGCACGTCCTGCATGCCAGCAAGGAGAGTGATTTCGGTGAGGCCTTTTCGGCATTCGGCAAACTTGGCGCCGGCGGACTTGTGATAGCCAACGATGCGTCTTTTGTGACCCGCAGTGAACAACTCGCCGCACTCACGCTTCGCGATCGAGTGGCTGCTGTCCATCAGTCACGCGAGTTCGCCGCTGCTGGCGGCCTCATGAGTTATGGCGGCAGCGTGGCCGAATCTCATGGCCAGGCCGGCGCCTATGTGGGACGGATTCTGAAGGGCCAGAAAGTTGCGGAGTTGCCGGTCGTGCAAGTCACGAAAGTAGAGATGGTCGTCAACCTGAAAACCGCCAAAGCGCTCGGCCTCACCATGCCCCTGTCGCTGCTCGGCCGCGCCGACGAGGTGATCGAGTAACTTCTGTTTTTCCTTTTATGCATTGCCGCAGGTGCCCCGGGTCTCGTTTCGGAGCTTTTCGGACCTGCCGCCATGGCCATCGATGTCTGCGACCCGAATAACCCACTGATGTGCCTGACAACGCCTTCTCCGGCAGATCACGGTTTGCGCGTCCCGTCCTCGACGATCTCGACTGCCGCCTCACCAGGCTGTGTCCGAACGACTGCAAGCCGTCACTGCAAAAGAGATGGCGTAGCGCGCGCGGCTGACGACCCAGCCCGACGCCCTTGCGCAGCGTTGTCGCTGCCCGCTCGCGCGCCGCCTGCCGGAGTGATCAGGCAATTCAGCTTGGGGTTGCCAAAGCCGACGGTGCTCCACAAAAAAACAACAATCCGGTCAGCTAATGGCGTCGCGCATCGAGGGACATGTCATGGTGCACCGCACCGACGTCGCCGGGGACCGTTTGGGGCAGACAAGCCCCGGCAATGACCGCGTGTGCCGCGCTGCACTGAAATCGTCCCCGCCTCGAAAACAATCCTTCGCCCCGACCAATCCTTCATTCGGACCAATGCCCGCTTCTCGGTCAGGCGGCATGAAGTGCTGCCGTCTCACGACGGCAGTCCCGCCGGTCCATGCCATTCACCTCGAACTGCCGACCCCATGAGGCTTTGACACCAGAACATCCTGCAAGAGTCGCGACGAAAAATCGACCCAACAAACAAACACAAAGGGAGGATGCAGATGATTTTCTACGGACGATCTGTTGTCGGTTGCGCCGCGCTGGCAGTGGCTGCCCAAGTCGCTGTCACTTTCACCGTCTCACCGACGCGCGCCCAGAACGCTGCAGCGCTGAATGCCGAGGCGGCCATGAACGACTGGCCGACCTATCACGGCACCTATAAGTCCTACCACTACAGCGGCCTCGACCAGATCAACACCGGCAACGTCAAGAATCTCGAAGTCGCGTGGATGCATTTTCCGGAGCGCGCCACCCGCGGCATTCAGTCAACACCGCTGGCACTTGACGGTGTGCTGTACTATTCGGGCTCCTACAGCCGCGTCTACGCGCTGGACGGCGCGACCGGCAAGACAATCTGGGCCTACGCGCCAGACCTCGACGAGGAACTGGTCGCCAAGCAGACGCACTCGCCGTACAACCGCGGCATCGCGATCGGACATGGCAATCTCTACGTCGGCACGGTCGACGGGCGCCTGATCGCGCTCAACCTGAAGACCGGCCAGCCGGCGTGGGACACCAAGCTGCTGGATTCCAAGAAGGTGACGGTCGGCTTCACCGGCGCGCCGCTGGTGGTCAAGGACATGGTGATCATCGGCGCCCAGGGCGGCGAATGGACCGGTCGTGGGCCGATCTTCGGCGTGGACGGCAAGACCGGACAGAAGAAATGGGAGTTCTTCACGGTCGCCGGCACCGAAGAGGCCATGAAGACCTGGGGTGGTGACTCCTGGCGGACCGGCGGCGGCGGCGGCTGGATGCCCGGAACCTATGACCCGGAAACCAATACGGTGTGGTGGGGCACCGCCAACCCGGCGCCACTCTATGATTGGTCGGGCGCGGACTGGAAGAAGAGCGGCCCGCGGCCGGGCGACAATCTTTACACGACCTCGGTCATCGCGCTCGATCCCGATACCGGCAAGCTCAAATTCTATCATCAGGAGCTGCCGCACGATGCTTGGGACTTCGACTCTTCCGTGGGCGAATTCGTCATGATCGAGCGTGGCGGCAAGAAGCTCGTGGTGCACGCCAACAAGAGCGGATACGTCTTCGTCTATGATCGTTCCAACGCCAAGATCGAGAACGTCTGGGCCCTGGTCAAGAACATCAACTTCGTCAAGAGCATCGATCCCAAGACCGGCGAACTGATCGGCCGTCGCGACCTCTCGGCCGGCAAGGTGGATCCGCCATTGTGCCCGGCCATCATGGGCGGCATCAGCTGGAACTCCGGCGCCTACAACCCCAAGAACGGGCTGTTCTACCGGATCGGGCAGGAGTGGTGCATGGAGCTGACGGTCGAGAAGACCACGCCCATCCTGGAGCCGATGGCCCAGCTCAACCTCGGCGCCACGTTCAAGGCTATCCCGCCTCCGGACGGACCGGCCCGTGGTCATCTTAGCGCCCGCGATCCGGTGACCGGCGCCAAGAAGTGGGAGGTCAACTACAAGCAGCCGCCGCTCGCCAGCGTTCTTGCCACCGCGGGCAATCTGGTGTTCGTGCCGGACGCCGAAGGTATCGTGCACGCCTACAATGCGGACACCGGCGAGGAACTCTGGTCGCGCAACAACGGCATGGGGCACAATGCCGGCATCATCAGCTACATGGCCGGTGGCAAGCAGTACGTCGCCGTACCGGCTGGCTGGGGCAGCCTGGTGGCCGACGAGTTCGTCGCGCTCTATGGCGAGCCCTTCAAGAGCATGTCGAAGAATACCGGTGCTCTGATCGTCTTCGCGCTCAGACAATAACGATGGTGCGGGCGGCAGGGAGCGATCTCCTTGCCGCTCTCGCGGTCAATACGGATGCTGGAATGCGACTACCGCTTGTAATTGTTGCTTCGATGGCCATCATCTGGCCATGGCTGTCGACCGCCTCGCTTGCCCAACAGTCCAACTCGGCGGGCACTGGAAATCCGCTGCCGCAAGCCGAAGCCTCGCCGAACGATATCGATGGCCAGCAAATGTTCGCCACCACCTGCGGCTTCTGTCACCAGGAGGGCGGCCGCCATGCGGGCAGGGGTCCGAAGCTGTCGAAGTCCGAGCGCAGCGACGAATACCTCATCGAGCGCATCAAGAAGGGCAAGGTCGGCGCCATGCCCGCCTATGGTTCGGTGTTCAGTGACGGCCAGATCATCGCGATCCTGGCCTACATCAGAGGGCTTGATGACTAAAGCGGCGTGGAAACCGCGATCTCGCCTCGCCCGATACGGTGCAAGTCTCGCGTTGCTGATGCTCTGGAACGCGCCGGCGGATGCCCGCTCGCTGGAAGCCGTCATCGAGCGCGGTGCGTTGACGCTCTGCGCCAGCCCCAACGCGCTGCCGTTTGCCAGCAAGTCCGGACCGGTCCCGGGATTTCAGATCGAACTCGGCGAAAAAATTGCACAGCAACTCGGGGTCAAGCTGACGCGGGAGTGGGTGATCAGCGCGATCCAGTATCGCCGCGCCGACTGCGACCTCGTGCTCGACGTCATCGCCCGCAAGGATACGCCGCCCGCCGGCGGTGTGCGGACGTCGCGTCCTTACCACCGCAGCGGCGTCGTGCTCGCGGTGCGCGGCGATTCCCAGGCTTCGTCGCTGGCCGGTCTCGGTCCCGATCAGCGGGTCGGGGTACCGGTCGGCTCGGTGGTCTCGATGACGCTCGCCAAGGGCGGTGCCGCCACATCTCCGTTCGCCTTCGAGGACGATATTGTCGCGGCGCTCGCCAATCGCGAGATCGAGGCAGCTGCCGTCACCCCGATGACGGTCGGCTGGTTCAACCTGCAGCACGCCGACAAGCCGTTGCGCCTGATTCCGGCGTTCGACAACGATCAGGATCTGAACTGGAATATTGCCGCCGGGCTGCTTCGCCCTGACGACAATCTGCGAGCGCGTGTCGATGCGGCGATCGAGGCCCTGCTGGCCGACGGCACCATCGCGCGGATCTATGCGCGCTACGGCATCGAGCTTCGACCTCCGCAGTGAGGCGCGGTCTCGCGCGAGATGCCCCGCGCTTGCCCGACAGGAAAACACTGGCGCGTTTTACGTATGGTGAGTCAAACGACGCTGCGGAAAATGCCTGGCGTTGGCCGTCGGGCAAAACGCTTCTGGCACCTTTCGGACCTGGATTGCCGAGCCGATGATGTCCGTTTACCGGGGTAAAGCGGACCACACGGAGGCAGGCGCCGACTTCCGAAAATGACCATTTCGGATGAAGCGACCGGTATACAAGTTTCTGGATGAGCCGCTCTAAGGCGCCCAGCCGCGCGGGCGGGCATGTCGCCGACGACGCTGATCAGTTCGTGGGAAAATTGCAGCCTAAGCGCCGCTCCGATCTGAGCCACTTCTCAAACCGACGCCAATCGATCGAGCCCGGCCCGAGGGAGGCTTGGAGCGTCGTTGGGATCGCCAGATGGTCGCCGGCATCGGTCATCCGTCCCCTCTCAACGATAGATTTGGTCAGCTCCTCGATGAACAAGGGCACGGCATCCGTGTGACCGATGATCTGATCGGCAATCTCCTTCGGCAAGGTCTTGCCGCCGCTCACGTGCGCGATCATCTCGCCGCCATGACGAGGTGGCAAGCGGTTAAGACTGAGCCAATGTGACGTGAGGACGGCCGGCCCTGGGTGGTGTGAACTCCGGTCGAAAAACACTTCTGGCAGACGAGTCTAAAAGCCTAGCTGAGGCAACTAGCCACCCTTTGGGGTTTTTATTTTCCAATTTCTTGGATTTTGGCCTACTCTTTTCGGTGCGCAGCGTCTGGGGGGAGCCGCCCATTTTATGCGCTTCCCCCCGCTCGACCATAGAAATTGCAGACCCCACTTAGTTCCGTTTTGAAAGAGGGAAGGGGAGTTTCATGCGAATTTCAGCGTTTATAGTGGCTCTGGCCGCGGCTTTTTCGTCGAGTCAGGCCTTCGCATTCAAAGTTAATACCCATGTTTGGGTGGGTCAGGAAGTGATCAATGACTTGAACCAATGCATGCAACAGAATGGATTTCCCTGCTTCTACCTCAAGTTCTTAGACCGGACAAAGGATCAGCAGCAGATCTTGAAAGTAAGTGATGATGCTTACTCGGCGATCAAAAGCCATCCCAATTACTTTCTTATGGGAAATTTGGGACCCGACGCCTACCCGGGAATTTATGAGGGACAAATGGTCATTCACCCCGGGATCACCCGAGAGAAAGGCGACGCTTTAGAAAGGGTTGGTTACGGGACGGGGGAATTTTTCAATCACATGCTTCGCGAGGCGCGCGGGATCGCGGACCCCGTTGAGCGGCAGAAGGCGCTGGCGTTTACCTACGGATGTTTGGCTCACGCATCGGCCGACGTGTTTGCCCACTCTTATGTGAATACGCTCTCCGGCGATGTATTCGTGTTAGTGGACGGCGAAGTGGCCGTTGAAAACCGTCATATGGCCCTCGAAAATTTCATCGAAAAGTATACGCCGCCGATGAAAGGCGGGGTGCGGCCTGCTCAACTTATCAAGGAAGGCGATCAATTGGCTGTGCCTGCGGACTTCCTCACCCGAAGCCTGGTTTTTAACCCAAACATTCAAGAGCAGTATGAAAAGACGCCGCTGATGGCGCATTTCAACTTAGTTTATAAGTTACACCAAGAGTTGAAAAAGACGTTGTGTGAGAAGAAATCAGAAATTTCCGATGAGAAACTGGCTGAGAATCTTTTCAATCACTTTCGTGAGCGGGAGAGCAAATCCTCGGATACCCCCCATAACGATTTCGAGAATATCATTAAGGGCCCAAAGTTTAGGCCGGCCTTCATAGACAGCTATAAAAAGTACAAGTCGCGCATAAAGCTGGCCGAGGGTTGTGCCGTTCAGAAGATCGATGTCCTGGTGCTACAAATTGTGTTTTGGTACTACACGGACTATTTTTTGAACGTGGACGAAGCGCAAAAGCTTCTTGAATATCATCAAAAGATTCATCGATTGCTTTCGGGTACGAGCAAAGAAATTTCAAAACGGCAAAATCAGCTCGAAGACATGAGCAAAGAATTGGTTCACTTGGGTATTAGGACGCAAGTGGCCCAATATAACCAGATGGCCGATGGCTTAAAGGAGACCATCGAAGTCGCGAAAAAGATCAATGCCGCGGAAAATGAGGTGGCTAAGCTAGAGAAAGACCTAGCGAAATTGGGAGCAGATCTCAAGGACACTGTCTGCAAAGAAGCTGACAAAATCTGTAAAGCAGCGGACTACACAACCAAAGGTGCTTGTCGAATGGTCTCGCGGTGGATCACGGCTGTCACGGGTGGGTTTTGGAGAACCGACCGGGTATGCGACGCCGACTTTCTTGATCAAGGCAAATTAGATGCGTGCAAAAAGGGCGTTGAGGACGCGTGCAAAGGAGTGCCAGCAGCGCAAGCGCTGATCAACGCGAGCATCAATGCTACAAACTTAAAAGTGGCCGCTGAAAAAGAACTGCTCAAGCAGCTTGAGGGCAATCTTGAGAAGTCCAAAGAGACGATGAGAAAATTTGGGGCGGCTCTCGAAAAAGCATATTCCGATATGTTGGCGATCAAGCACATTGAGGAGGAAGCGGTATTGGATTTGGCTCTACGTTTGGCGGGTGGGCTTCGGACCGTTGTTGAAGGATGGATAGGGGATATCGAAAAGGCGATGAGGGAGTATGTCAAAGCCAACGGCGAAGCCATCCTTGTAACCATGACCCCTGAAAATCGGACTCATTTTTGGGAGCCACTGATGAAGTGGTTCGACTGTTATAAGCCGGCTTTTTTGGGTGTGCCTCAGCAGGCAGGACCTTGCGCCGTTATCGAGGTCAAGAAAAGATTTGAAGATCTCAAAACGTCAATTGACGAGGCCGCCATGCATATGGCGCCGCCGGTTGTTAAGAAGACGCGGGAAGAATTTGATAAATTTGTTGCAGAGCTTCCCTTCAAGATAGCCGAACAAACCCACGACGAATTTTCGAAGATCATCAAGCGCAAAGATGTGAATTTGGAATTGATCCTCCACGCCGTAAAGATGGATATCTCGCGTGAAAAGTTGGATGAGATCTTTTCACAGGATAAGACATCGAAGTCCCTATTGGTTTTCCCTCCGAACTCCCGCAACAGCATTTCATCGCGGGTCTTGTATGACATGGGCGTCAAGCGGGGGCAGACTCATTTCACCGTGCAGAACTTCGGTGTCGCCTACAATGCTATTTTGCTAGCGAAGCTTTCGCTTTTGAATGCTGAAGGCCTGAATGCCATTGCTCGAGCAGTTGGGGTTCAGGACTATTATCATCATGATCGAAATGACAATATTATAACGTCGTCCATATTTTCTATCGACGGCAATCATCAATGGATGTCACTTTCGCCACCGTTCCTGAAAGCAAGTCCGCAGTCCATAGATACCAAGTGGGAACAGTCGGCCGCCAAAAGCGCCTCGTTAAGTTACTGGCGGCGCTTTTCGATGCAAGAGTCTGACCGTGAACATTACGGATTCAAATTCTTCACCCGAACTGAAGCTCGGCATAAAATTTTTAACAAGATTTTCAAGGCACCTCTTCTTCCATCTTTTCAAGAAACGAAAAAGTTCGATAAAGTAGTGCCAGACGGTTACCCGCTGCGAATTACTCCCGAAGAGCCTTTTGGCATTATGAACTTCAATTAGCACCGGGCTTTACCGCCTTCGGGGGAAGCAGCAAGAATTCGGGCTCCTAGCGGAATTGGTGCCGCGAGCATCGCGTTTTGCGGTCCGGACAACCTATTTCATACACAGTTGATAGCCGGATTTCAGAAAAACCGCCGCGGGACGAGAATTCGAGACTCTTCCGGTGGTGAAACGCTCGGTGGAGGACATAGGTCCGGGATTCCAGACCATGGCGTTGAAGCATGTCCAGGGTCTGCTCGTGCTCCCGTGGTGTACTCATTTTCACAATGAGGCGGTCGAAGAAGACCTTCTTGCTTATGGCGCTGAAGTCCTCGACCTCGATCGTCGGGCCGCCGCTTATGTTGCAAAGCTCCCGCGAGGCGCGAAAGCCGCCGAACTCCCGATCGAGCAGGCCGGACGCTTCTGCTTGGTGATCAATCTCAAAACCGTCAAGCCTGAGTATCCCGATCGCGCTACTCGCGACCGCCGACGAGATGATCGAATGATGCTGCGATGCATGAGTCCGCTTGTGGCACCTTTGAGACATGTCTCCCATCCTGAGAATGTCCGTTCACCGATGTAGACCGGAAGTCGCCGTGGTCCGGCCAAACCGACGCGAATGACCCTGAACGGACATTAAGGCTGGACTGATCGCAGCCTACAGCGCCGTCCAACCTTTCCACGAAATGTTCTATACTTCGATCTGTTATATGGCCGTCAGGGTACTCAGTGGCTTCTTCTCGATCTATGAGAGGCGATGCAACTTCAATCGACTTTGACGTGTCCCGTCTGCGGACATCTATCGGCTGAAACCATGCCGACCGATGCCTGCCAGTTCTTCTATGACTGCACCGGCTGCGGCACCAGGTTGAAGCCCAAGGCCGGCGACTGCTGCGTGTTCTGCTCCTACGGCACCGTGCCGTGCCCGCCCATCCAGCAGAATGGCAAGGACGCGTGCTGTAGCTAAGGCCGTCTCAGTTGGCCCCCGCTTCCTGTCAGGAGCTTGACCGCAACGACCGCTACGCCGCCCCAGATAGCAAGCCCCATCACGCCAATTAGACCTATTGCAAATCATTCACTTGCTGAGCGTCTCACATGGCCCCCAACGAGGCCGCCTCGGTTGGCGGCAAATTATCTGGTCGATCTCATTTGCCAGCGCCTCAACGCGACAACCGCCCAGATGGCCTCAACTACGCCGAACGGCCACGCCCCCCTGAAGGAAGCCATACGCCGAACCGAGTGCGCACGATCCCGCGAACCCGAGTATCAACCAGGGGCTCCTATCTTCCAGCGCGTAACAGATTAGCATGGCGGTGACGGCAAACAGGCCGAAGGCGGTAAGTGCGTCCATCCGATTATCTTTATACCAAACTTATACCAGCCCACGCTGACTCATATCGATTTCCTATAAGCAGAGTGGATACGATCCCTCGGCCCAGAGGCCGCAAAAATGCTGGAGTTCGATGACAACACCCAAGCGAACATGATGACAGCGCTCAATTTAGGCTGCAAACATTTGTCGGGTAATTTCGATACAGCCCAAAATAGAACGCGTATCGGCGATGCGATTGTTGATGCAGCAAGGTCAGGCAAGCGTACTCTGGCACAGTTTATCGACGTGGCGCTACATGAGGTCGTGGCGATAAGAGGTCCGAAGCCGTCGCCTATTCAAGCGGTGATAGGCTGGTTAGGACGCTGCATCAGAAGGGCGTAGTCCGCGCTTTGAGTGCACATCCTTACGGCCATTCATCGCGAACTTGGACTGTCGCCTTGTCGAGGTCGGCTATTGGCACACTTATCTGACCTGACAGGCCAGGCGGACCATGTGTGTTCTTGAGGGCAAAGCGGATTCTTCAGTGCGCGCCGTGATTTCTGGGTTTGACCCAACTGAGACGTTGGCTCGGGGCTGCTGTCCCGCGTTTGCTTCTTAGGACCACGGCGGCTCTTCGCTCGCCCCGGCTGCCTCGTGGTGGGTCGTGACACCCGCCGAACGCAACCCGGTCAGCAATACAGTTCTCACAGAGGCAGGATCAAATCCAATTTCCTTGGCGTTTGGTGGATGTGCCTCGCTGTCCTTCAATCGGAGCGCCAAGTGCAATTGCTCGCAAAGGTGCTGAACGACGAGATTGACCTGATCGTCAGTCATGATCGGCTTCTCCTGCTACCATTTTGCCACCCAACCAGATAGCACACATAAAAACAGGGCGGTACGCGATTGGACCGCCCCAAGGATCAAGCCCACGCGATTGCCCATGGGCGGGCCCCCAATCGTCCGTCTGTCGGGGCAGACCCGGAAGTGACTAGCGGCGACTAGAACGACGCTATTGACCCGGAGCGGACCTGGGACTGATTAGCGCGTGAGCAACTCTGAATTTGCGTGAGCCACGTGCCCGATACGGGAAACAGTCGGCACTTTTAGACATCGCGCCGAACCGATTGCGTGGCTCAATTAACATGTGGAAAGTTGAACGTCATCATGGGTTAGTGACGGCTCAGAACGGAAATGACCGCAGCGGCGAATGCCGACAATCGGTCTGTCGGTCTGGCAGCATATGGGACTACCGCGAAGCGGAGGCCAGCGGTCGTTCATCCCTACGCCGGAGAGATTTCAATCCGATAAATTTCCATCTTCTGGCCGATGCCCTTCAAGTTCTCGTAGTCGCGCGATGCCGGTCGTCCTTTGACGATGTCACTGACGCCGGGCGCTTCCATTACCGCTTCTGTCAGGCAAACTTCGTTGACGCCGGCGAGACCTTGCACGCGGGCGGCGATGTTCACGTCCTGCCCGAAGTAATCAATCCGGTCGTTGAGCCTTACGGCGATGGCTCTGCCTCTGTGCACACCGACCTTAAGGCCGAGCGGCCGTGAAGCGGTTTGGTTGAACCGTGACAGTTCTTCGACCATCTCGATGGAGGCAAGAACGGCGTCCTGTGGACGCTCGAAGCCAGCCATGACTGCATCCCCGATCGTCTTGACCATGATGCCAGATCGCTCCCGAATGATCTTGTTCAAGATGTCGAAGTGCTGACGCACGAGAAAATAGGCATTCACGTCGCCAACGCTTTCATACAACGGAGTGGAATCCTTTAGATCGGTGAACAGATAGGTAATGTCGGAGACTGCCAGGCTCTCCCGCTCATCCACCAATTGTGTCTTGTAGAGTTCGCCGAAGCACGGAGTGAGCAGCAGCCGCTTACCGGAAAGAAATGGCTCATACTCGACCAGATGGGGCTCGAACTGGTAAGGATACTGGAGGAACCAGAAGCGGCCGCGATCGCTCGTGCGGTTCTCAATCTGAATGATGTGCTTGCCTGGGCTAAGATCGGCCGTCTGTCGAAACGCAAAGCGCCCATCGCCAAGTACCATTTCTCTCGGCCCAGTAGGCCGATCCGGAACTGTGAACCGACCCGACTCGAGCCGGACCTGCGTCCCTTGGGGTTCTGCCGGTTCACCGTTCGCGAAGAAAACCAAAAGTAGCTTATGACTGAGATCGAGCACCTCGAAACGGCCAGCCGTCACGTCAAATTCGAAGCTCCTCTGCTGGTCAGCCTCGATGTCGGCAAATCCCCGCGAGAGTGCTGCGACGAGTTGCTCGTGCGTCATTCCGTGCGGAGGCTTGAAGCCCTTGGAGAAGTTATAACGCAGGTAGTAGTCCTCCACGGACAGCATCTCAGGATGACGAAATACGATATCGCGGACGGCATTCGAGACCGTAAAGGTGACCTGGATGTAGTCGTCTAGCGTCACATTGTTGAGCGCGTTGCAGAACTCGCACTGGAAACGTGGGTGGACCTGGTCTAGCTCTCGAAAACTGCCTGCGACCTGCGGGCAATAGGCGCAGGTGAGCAGCCACTGCATCTCGAACAGGCCCACCTTCGCGGCGTGCACAAACAGCGCAATTCCTTCGGCCTCACTTAGGCCGGTAGCAGTCGCGTATTGGATAGGATTGACGCGAAAGAGATCATAGTCGCCGGCGGTGCGGATAAATCTCTCAAGGCCCGAAAGGATATGCGGCGCCCAGCTCGCTATCGAGTCGAGCTCGGTGAGGCGCTGCCTCAGAAGGCTGTCGTTGACTAGCGATGGCTCTTTCATCTCGATATGCGACCTCGTTGCATCTCAAAAATTCTACACCGCAATTGATCAAGCCATTCGACTGGTCGCGCGGCAATCTGACGGTCATCCCTCTTTGCGGCGGGCCGCCGCTGATAACGCAATCGCACGCAGTCGCGTGAGTTGGCCAATTGTTTGCTCATGAGGATCAACCACCCGGTCCAGGAATGTAGCGGCGCCGCAGACGGCCTCCGCGTGGTGGCCATCTCCGGTGTCACGACACGCTTCGCCCACCTTGTTCTTGAGACGTTTGAACCACGTGTTGAGTTCTGGTCGCATCGGGTCATGCGTATAGGCTGTGCTGATCCCAAGAGAAGCGACCAAACGCAATCTCATTATGCGAGCTGCGATCAACCGGTACAGACGCGGCACGGAGCCCCCTGTCGGTTCGCGCGTTTCGGTCTCCGCTCCGCTACCGCGTGCATGCCGATGACATGCAATTATACCACGTGGGCATGTTCCTTGAGACTCACCATTTTGGATTACCCCGTCGTCGTCGCGGTCGCGTACAGCCGGAACGGGAGACTCTGGAAGGGCGATTTCCGAGACAAGAAGGTGATCCGGACATTCGGGACAGTCTCGGACGTAAGTTGAACGGTGAGATCGCCGACGAGCGATCATTCAGAGCATGTTCCGCTCCTGGCACAAAGCATCAGTTATAGCGGTGTAGCGACATGTCCGGAGTCGGGTGTACACCGGAAGTGATCGGCACGGGGCCAAAGTGTCGATTTTGACCGCAAACTGACTTGGAAACTCTCGCGCGACGTCTACTCATCGGGGCAAAGCAGACTTGCAGCCTGGCCGACGAGGATAAAGGCCCGCACGACTTCCTGTCGTTCATGCGAGATCATCCAGCAACGCCCTCGCATTCCGCAGATCTGGGCTGTCGAACCCCTCGCTGAACCAGCCGTATATCGGCGCGACTAGGTCGTACGCCGCCTCTCGCTGGCCCTGGTGCTGCCAGAGTTGCGCCAAGACCGTGGCTGTCCGCAGTTCCAGAGACTTAGCCTTTTGGTGTTGGGCGATCTTCATGGAGCGGCGAAGGCAGGCTTCCGCATCTCCCGTCGCCCCCCTTGCGAGCAGCAGTTCACCGTGCGCCCTATGGATCTCGGCCTCGAGAAACCTTTCGTGGAACGTCCGCGCATGCTCCGCAGCAACCTTGATCCAATTGAGGCCCGCGGCCATTCGGCCTGCCCCCATACACGCCTCCGCGAGCGCGACGGTGACGTGTGTCGTAATGAGCTTGCCGCCCAATGCCTGCCAACCGGCCCAACCCTCTTCCATCTCGGCGATACCGTCCTCAACAACGCCGAGCGCTGCGCGAGCGCGGCCTCTCATTATCATGGCGTTGGCGGCCCACTGCGGGAACCCGTGCTCGGTGGAAATAGCCGAGGAGGCGTCGGCGTACTCTATGGCCCGAGAAAATTCGTTGCGAAGAATATGTAGCAACGATGCGAGGCCAAGCGCGAAAGCGTAAATGAAAGGGTTCGATAGCCGTTCGGCATCGGCCAGGGCCTTGCAAATCAATACGCCCGATTTGTCTGGATAGCCCAGGCACCACTGCAACCACGAGCCATAGGCCCGGCAGAGCACGCTTGGGTCCTCGCCGTAGACGAGGATCTCCGTCCGCGCCCTATCGACATCCCAGAGATCAATGGCCCGACGAAAACTCTCCCAGCCTGGGCCGAATTCGCCGCGGAAGAAGAAGGAGCAGCCTTGCGCCCGATGAGCGAGCGCCCGGCGCGTGTCATCGCCCTCCGCATTCGCCAGGGTCATGACTTCGCTGCTCAGTTCTTGCGCTTTGAGCAGTGGCTGTCGCAGGAAAGCCGCGTTCCAGAGGCCGCGTAGAACGGTGAATAAGTGCAGCGTATCCGGCACTCTGTCGCACAATTGGCGGGCGCGGCCATAGATGACTTCGATGTCTGCGGCCATGTAGCCGCGCGCCGCGATCGTCGGAACTCCAAGGGCGATCAGCAGCTCGAGCTCTAGCCGATCTCGCTCCGCTCCCTCCGATTTCGTCGCCAGCAACTCCAGTGCTTTGGTGTAATGCGTGATCGCTTCTTCGTTGGCGGAACGCGCCGCAGAGCGCCGTCCTGCCCTCAGGCCATAAGCAATGGCATCATCGATGAGCCCCGCCTGCGCATAGTGATGGGCGAGAAGTTCGGGTTGGGTCTCAACGATTTGGGGCGTCAGCTCCGTGATCGCTTGAGCGATGCGGCCATGGAGCTGTCGACGCGTTGAGCGCAGGAGGCTTCGATAGGCGGCATCCTGCACGAGCGCGTGCTTGAAGATGTAGGTCGCTTCGGGTAGCACTCCCCTGGGAAAAATCAGGTCCGCCTTGCTGAGCTGGTCGAGTGCGTCCTCCAGCGCCTTGTCGTGAACCGGCGCAACGGCATCCAGCAGCTGGTAGGAAAACTCTCTTCCAATGGCGGCCCCGATCTGGGCGATCTCCCTCACGGACGCAAGGCGGTCGAGCCTAGCCATCAGACTGTCGTGCAGCGTTCCTGGAATCGCGAGAGGAGGCAGCGGGCCGTGCAGAACATAGCGGTCGGCGGTCTCCTTGAGGAGCCCCGATCCCAGGACTGCCTTAGTGAGCTCTTCCACGAACAGCGGCACTCCGTCGGTCTTAGCGATGATCTCGTCCCGGACGTCGGCTGGCACCACCTTGCGATTTGTTAATCTGTCGATCATTGCTGCCACATGGCGCTGCCCCAGCCGATTCAAAGCGAGTGTTGTCACGTGGGGATAGTGGCCCCACGGCACTGCGAACTCGGGACGGAACGTGACAATCAGCAGGACCGGCCAGCGCTGCAGCCGGTCAATGGTCCGCGTAAACAAATCAAGCGTCGTCGGATCAATCCAGTGTGCATCTTCCAGGACGAATAACACGGGGCATTGCTTCGCGAGGCCGCCGAGCAGCTCGATGAGCGCTAGTAAAGTGCGCTCCTTCAGCTCTCGCGGCGTGAGGCTGAGCGCTACGTACCGGCCCTCGAATGGCAGCGACAAGAGCGTCGCGAAGAGTGGCGCAACATGATCGATCGTCGAGAACGAACGTCTTAGAACCGGTTCCAACTTGTCGAGCTTGGTCTCAGCGGGGTCGTCAGGCGCAATCCCGGCCGCGCGCTCGAGTTGGGAAATCACGGGATAAAACGGGCTATTCGTATGATGAGGCGAGCACTGATACACGATGCGCGTGTGAGCCTCGTCGACGATCTTCTCCCGCAGCGCCGCGACGATCCGCGACTTGCCAATTCCGGCCTCGCCGGACAATAGGATGACCTGACCTTCGCCATTTTGCGCCTGAACCCAGCGGTCCATCAGAAGGTCGACCTCACGTTCGCGGCCAAAAAAACCGGTGGCTCGCTGAGCCTGCCCGGCCTCGAAGCGACTTTCGGCCGTGTGTTCGCCAACGACCCGCCACGACGGAACTGGATTGGCCATTCCCTTGAGAAACCGCGGGCCGAGATCCTCGAGGTCGAATATCCTGCCGAGCAGCTGTCTCGTTCCGTCGGCGATGACGACAGCGTTCGGCTCGGCAATACCCTGGAGGCGGGCTGCAAGGTTCGGCGTCTCGCCGATGACCACCTGCTCCTGAGATGATCCTTCACCCAACGTCTCGCCGACCACCACAAGACCGGTGGCGATGCCCACTCGGACCTCTAGTCGCGCCTTGGTCGGCAACATCAGCTGGCTGATCACATCGATGACTGCGAGTCCCGCTCTGACGGCGCGTTCGGCATCGTCTTCATGAGCCCTTGGATAGCCGAAATAAGCCAGCACGCCGTCGCCCATGAACTTCGCGATAAAGCCGTCGAATCGACGGATCGCCCGGACGCACGCGTCCTGAAACCCCCGGATAACTTCCCTCAGGTCCTCCGGATCGAGGCGACTCGAAAGCGCCGTCGAGCCGGCCATATCGCAAAACATGACCGTCAAGTGACGGCGCTCCGCGGCCGGCGGGGCCGGTCCAAGGCCCGGCGGCTGCTCCGTCGCAAAGGCACCTCCTCGAACCTCCCGCGCGAGCCCCATGCCACATTGGCCACAGAAGCTGGCGCTCGGCTCGTTCAGCGAGCCACAAGCGGCGCAGGTCAGCGCAAGCGGTGCTCCGCATCTGCTGCAGAACCTGTTCCCCGCCTTGGTCTCGGCCTCGCAGCTCGGACACCTCATGGGCTTCCCCGGGATGGCTCGGCCCGATCATTCTAGCACAGGCCCGACCCTCCATCACGATTCCTTGGCCAGACCATAGGGGTGAACGGCCAGGTCGTAGCGGAAGGAGCGACGACTCGAGGCCCTGCTGGCCGATGGCGCCATCGCGCGGATCTATGCGCGCTGCATCGAGCTGCGACCTCCGCAGTGAGGCTCGGTATCGCGCGAGATGCCCCGCGCTTGCCCGACGGGAAGACACTCGCGTGTTGTTACGGATGGTGAGTCAAACGACGCTGCGGAAAATGCCTGGCTTTGGCCGCCAGGCGAAACGCCTCTGGCACTTTTCGGACCTGGACTGCCGAGCCGATGATGTTCGTTTGCCGGGGTAATGCGGACCACACCGAGGCAGGCGCCGGTTCCCGAAAATGAGCCACATCGGACGTGGATAATCCGGTTCCCAGCCGGCCATCGCGCCAATCGTGAAGTTCCAATTAATCAGCGCGCATCATTGGCGTCTCATTAACTCTTTGGTCGTTAGCTGGATGGGTTCGGCTGACGACGGCGTGACAAGCGAGATGCTGTCGCCATCGAGGTTCCACCGTCGCGGGGGTCGCCTACGACGATGCCTTAGTCCTGTTTCAGTTCGGGATAGACCGCGCTGACTCGAAGGGCGGCGATTCAGGTCCGCTCACTCACAGTACCGGGAACTCGCTGCCATGGATCGTGCGCAGAAGAACCAGTTCACTCCAGGACCCTTCCCCTCACCCGTTGCAGAGGGAGGTGTCCAATCCTTCGACCTCGACCACGGCGCCAAAGGTCTGCAGCGCGATCTGGAAGAGCGACTGAAGCCGGATGTCGACGAGCCGGTAAACCGCGGTTCGTCTGATCAGGAAACGCTCCCGCGCTCCTATCGAACCGTTCGGCGGGTGCTGAAGATCGCTGCCGGTCTCGCCATCGTTGCCGTGTTCGGATGGCTACCAGTCAGAGCAATCTGGCAGACCTCCAGCGTCGAGGCGGTGGTCAACGCCAGGCTCGTGACGCTAAGGTCGCCGATCGATGGCGAAGTCAGATCAAGGCCTGACCGTTCGACGGCGTCGAGCGCGGTGAATGAAGGTGACCTCATCCTTCGCGTCGTGAACGCGCGGGGCGATCGATCCCGGCTGGATGATCTGAGACGACAGATGTCGCGACTGGACAACCAGCGTCCAAGTCTGGCGACCAAACTCGCCTCGGCTCAAGCCGCGCAGCAGGATCTCGCCCGACAGGCCGCCCAATTCAGGGAAGGCCGCATTCTCCAGCTCGACGCACGCATCGCTGAAATACAGTCGGTGATCGAAGCCGCCGCGTCTCGACGGGAAGAGGCGACCGCGGCGGTTGAGCGGGCATCGTCGCTGATCAAGTCGGGCAGCGTTTCCACCGTGGAATTGGCCCGCTTGAGCCGGGAACAATCGGTGGCCCAGCAAACCGAGATCGGCGCCCGGCGAAGACTTGATGCAGCCAAGGTCGAGCTCACTGCCGCGCAGAAGGGCACGTATCTGGGCGACAGCTACAATGACCGCCCAAGTTCGGTCCAGCGCGAAGAAGAGATGCGGCAACGCGCGAATGATCTTAGAGCCGATCTGGCGCATGCGGATGCCGAGATCGAGTGGCTCGCCAGCGAGATCGCGTCCGAGCAGTTGCAGTATATCAGTCGATCGGAAGCAGACATCAAGGCACCGGTTGCCGGCCGGATCTGGGAGATGATGACTTCGCCAGGCGAGGATGTCCGTGCCGGTCAGCCGCTGATGAAGCTGCTTGATTGCAGCGGCGCTGTCGTAACAGCGAATGCCACCGAAAGTGTCTATAACCGGCTCCAGCTCGGTAAGCAGGCGAGTTTTGAACCAAACGACGGCAGTCCGGCGATCAAGGGCGTGATCGTGAATCTCACTGGCGCGTCTGGTGCGCCCGCGAACCTGGCCATCAATCCCGACGCGCTTAGCAAAGAACCATATCGCGTGACGGTCTCGCTGCCCAGTCTCGAAGGCACGGGCAAAGACTGTGCAGTGGGGCGCACTGGACGGGTGGTGTTCGACCGCGGCGCTTCGAAGCCATGATCGAAGCGCTCGCACCAGGCCTCGTTGCTCTCGGTGTCTGTCTCGCCATCCTGCCGATGCTGAGGAGCGACAGCACAATCGCCCGGTTATTGATGACCGGAATGTGCGTTGCCCTGCTGATCCGATACCTCGTGTGGCGCGTCACGCAGACGCTGCCGCCGCCAGGCCTCACTGCCGACGCTCTCGTCGGATATCCGTTCATGCTGGCCGAGATGGCCTCGTTGCTTGCCGTCTGCCTGTCACTACTGTTTCTCAGTCGAACGATCGATCGCTCTGCCGACGCGAAGGGTGGAATAAAGAGAGCCGCTGCGGCTGCGCCGGCTCCGCTCGTCGATGTCTTCATCTGCACGTACAATGAGGAGAAAGCGATCCTGGAGCGCACGATCATCGGTGCCACGGGATTGAAACACGGCAACTACCGTGTCTGGGTCCTGGATGACGGAAAGCGGCTGTGGCTCAAACGCCTTACCGAAGAACTGGGCTGTCACTACCTGACTCGTCCGGACAATCGGCACGCGAAAGCTGGTAACATCAATCACGCATTGCGCCACGTAGCTGGATTGCGCAACAAACCGGAGTTCGTCGCCATCCTGGATGCCGACTTCGTCCCCATGCCGGAGTTCCTCACGCGCACTATCAGTTTGATGGCAGACAAGACCGTTGGCGTGGTGCAGACCCCGCAGCACTTTATCAATGCGGATCCGATCCAGTCGAATTTGTCCGCCACAGAAGTGTGGCCCGATGAGCAACGCTTCTTTTTTGATATTCTGATGCCGGCCAAAGACGCCTGGGGTGTCGCCTTCTGCTGCGGGACGTCATCGGTGATCCGCTATTCAGGGCTCATGGAGATTGGCGGCTTCCCGACGGATTCGGTGACCGAGGACTATCTCGTCACTTTGCGCCTGAAGGAGCAGGGTTACCTCACGGTCTATCTGAACGAAAGACTTACGCTCGGATTGGCACCTGAGGGCCTCAAGGAGTACATCACCCAACGCAGCCGATGGTGCCTCGGTTTCATGCAAATCGTGAGAGGCCGCAGCGGTCCGTTTTCACTGCAATCGAAGCTCACCTTGATCGATCGGCTTTCCCTCGTCGACGCTTTCATGAGCTGGGCCGCGGGTTATGGAATGAAGGTGCTCGGCCTTGTCGTGCCGTGGCTCTATCTCATGTTCGGGATCAAGGCGGTTTACGCGGATCTCTTCGAGCTGCTGAAGTATTTCTTGCCTTTCTACGTCTGGCACGCATGCACGATGGGCTGGATTTCCCGGGGCCGCTCCCTGGCGATCATGACGGACGTCTCGCAGTACATCGCGGCCCCGGCGGTCCTGAAAGCAATTGTCGTGGGCCTGATCAGGCCAAAAGGCCACAAGTTCCAGGTCACAGCCAAAGGTGGCGATCGCAATCAGAAGTTCATCGAGTGGCCACTGCTGCGGCTTTACGGATCCGCGCTGCTGATGACCCTGCTGGCGATCGCTTACGCGTTCATTATTAATCCGCAGGGCGATAGCATCGCTTACGGCGGACTGGCGCTTGCCTGGAGTTTGTACAACTGCGTCATCCTCGCGATCGTGTGCCTCATTTGCTTCGAGCAGCCCCGTCGTCGCAAGGCCGAGCGGTTTGATCGTAGTGAACCGGTTCTCATTCACGAGGGAAGCGAGCCACGGCTGGTTCGTATGGCGGACATCTCGATAACCGGGGCCAGGTTCATCGATCCTTCACCACCACCGGTGGGGACTATTCTCAAGTGCAATGTGTATGGTCAAGGTATGTCCGCTACGGTGGTGCGAAAGACGGCCGATGGCTTTGGCGTCCGATTCGAAGAAAATGTCTCGACGCGGGTCGGCATAGTACGCGCCTTTTACGCAGGAGAGTATGTTCGCGCCTTTCACAGCGTTCGAGCAGCTCCTGTCGGTAAAGCCCTTCTGTTGCGGTTGTTCAATTGAATACAGAATTGGGAAAACGACTGGGCGACCATTGCATCACCAGCCGCCCAAGACTCAGGCGAGCATCGTGACTGCTCAAACACGAACACGGGCAGGGTTCGCGGATATCCGTTTGGATTGAAAACGGAGGTGAGACTCTCCGACCGACGGGCGGAGAAATTACTAATGATCAAGAACTGCGTCACATCATACGCGATGGAGGCTCCATGACCGATCGCATCAAGATCATATGTTCCAAATGCCGCAAGAATTTTCACGAGCGCGCGCAGCGACTGAAGCCAGGCTATCAGACGCAATGCCCTCATTGCATGAAGCTGATCACTTTCGACAGCGGTTCTGAAGACCCGGATATTCGACGTCCGCTGAAAGCTGCTCGAGATTTCCGTGCCAGGGCCGAGGAGGCGCTCGCACTGGCCCGAACGGCTACTCAGGGGCAGCGGCGCGATCCTGCATATTAGTTAAGCTCGGCGGGCGACGTCTGTCAGCCTTGCGCCCCCTACGCGGCGCAAGCCTCTTCTCGTGACACGAAACGGGAGGCGGAATGATCGCTCTGACCATGCCCGTTTCCAGAAGGCAACCGGAAGTCACCGGCGGAGGGCCAAACCGACGCTGATGACCCGGAACGGACGCGGACCGTTGGCCGCGGGCATCCCCGACAAAGGAACGCCGCTGGTTTAGGCGCGTTGAAGAAAGCGAAGCAAATCCGTTCTACCCGGTCGTGCTTCTGACGTCGCGGGGTGACGATTTGTCGGCTCAAGCCTTTTCCCTGACGGCGAGCGAATGTCACGCCCAGGGCAGGGCTGATCCGGTCGAACAGGTGGGAACAATGAGGGTCTGCGGAGTGGTGCGGGTCGGTTTGTTGACCGCATTCATTGCGGCGGCTTGGCTCGGCCAACTGGTCCGGGAGGGCCTCGCCCAAACCCGACCATCCGTTTCTGCGAGTGAACCCGCCAAAGCGTCGGCGCCCAAGGCAAGCGCTCCCAGGAAGGAAGCGGGAGCAGCTGTGAGCCCATACACCGCGGGATTGGTAACCGGTCCGCCGCAAAGCACCGAGTTCGCCATAACTCAGGACATTGCGACCACGCTGGCCAGCGGCCAGGAGACCGGTCCGCGCGGCGAGGTCGCATTACGGGTGCTCCCGATGGTGGGAAACGGTGGCATCCGCAACATCCTGGACGTGCTTACGCTGGCAGGTGCGGACATGGCGATCGCGCCTGTCGTCCTGGTCGACCGGCTGCGGGAGACAAGGACGATCCCGGACATCCAGAACAAGCTCGTCTACATCACCCCGCTTTTTGTCGAAGAGTTCCATCTCCTCGCACGACCTGAGATCAGAAGCCTGGCGGATCTTGAGGGAAAGATGGTCAATCTCGGTGAAGAAGGCAGTGCTGCCGCTGTGCTTGGCCGTGAGGTGCTCAACCGTCTGGAGGTGAAGTTCAGCGAATTGAACCTGGGGCTGGACGCCGCGCTGGATGGGATGAGGAAGGGGCAAATCTTCGCCAGCCTGCTGGTTTCGGGAAAACCGGTCAACGCCCTGGCCCGCTACGCGCAAATGGATGGCATTCACCTGCTGCCGATTCCCTATTCCCGGGCGCTGCAGCAGGATTATCTGCCATCGACCTTCCGCCGCGAGGATTACCCAAACATCGTTGGGAGCGGTGAAAGCGTCGACACGATCGCGATCAAATGCGCTCTTTTCAGCTACAACTGGCCGGCCCGCAGCGAGCGGTTTCAGCTCCTGGAACATTTTGTCGAAACGCTGTTCTCGCGGTTTCCCGAATTTCTCGGTGACGCTCACCATCCCAAATGGCGAGAGGTGAATTTGCCTGAGGTGCTGCCTGGTTGGCGGCGATTTCGACCGGCAGAGCGCTGGCTCCAGCGGCAATCGGGCGGAGAGGCCGCGCTTCGCAAGGCGTTCGGCCGGTTCCTCGAGCAAAAGCCAACCAGCAATCCGCCGGACCGCGAAGAGCTGTTCCAGGACTTCATGCGGTGGCAAGAACGCAAGCAGGGCAGGTGAGATTGGGAGATCACGATGCGCAATGTGCTGTTCACCGCAGCTCTCGTCGCGTCGCTTGGATTGATCGCCGACGTGAGGCAGCCTGCCGCCCAGTTTGGCCAACTCCAATCTGGCCAGCCGCAATTTGGCCAGCCCCCGTTTGGCCAACCCCAATTTGATCCAGCCCAACCTGCGCCGCAGGCGCGCGCACCGACCAGGGTGCAAACGGCCGACAAGGTCGGAAAAACCAAACCAGCCGCTCGCAAAGTCGGCAAAGCGCACAGGAAGCAGCACGTCGTTCGTGCGCCTCCAAATCAGCGGAAGATTGCCGAAAAGAGCGGATACAAGCGCGTCAGCGATCTCGTGAACTTCCCAAAGTTCTTTCCCAGCCTGGGCGTCCTCTTTGTCAAACCCGAAACTTTGCCGCTCGGACCATTCCTGTGCTTCGACCGCAAGGATCGCTTGGTGGCAACCGTGTATATGGTCCCGACAAGAGACATCGACGATCACAAGCTATTGGAGGCGCCGGGATTCGCTGGCGCAGCGCTTGACCACGTCAGCATCTACTTCAACCCGGGTCACCCCGGGGTGGACGTGCCGCACTACCATTTCGTGATCTGGCATGTGACCAGGAAGCAGGAAGCGCGTGTTGCGAAATGACGCGCGTAACGTGAACCGGCGTCCTGCCGCTTCCGACCTATCTCATTCTGGCGGTCCTCATCGCGGCATTCCAAGGGTTGGGAGCGCTATCTCGTCACCCCCGCAACGCTTCCTCACCGGAGTGGCTCGGCGGTCAGCGGACGCAGATGTTGAAGCTCACGACGTGCCGCCTTCAACAGACCGATTGCGGCCTCCCGCTCCTGACCGACCAGAAAACCGGACGCGAAGGCCTGGGCCCTTCGATTGGCTGGCGGAGCCGTCAGAGCGGCTTTTGTGGCCATCTTTCGGTGCGCCATAAAATCGTTCAATCCTCCGAGCGCTGACTGGACGTTTTTCAGTCGGCTTGACAGTTGCGCAATCTCCTTGCGATCGCTGTCATCGTAGAGACCTTCAAAGAAATCGAGCGCGTAACGGATCTTCTTAATCCTGATCCGCAATTGATGGCGTTGGTCGGGTGAGAGTTCGTCCAGGCGCTTGCCTTGCTTGCGCGCCTTTCTGATGCGGCGATCGAGAAGTTCGGCGGCGTACGGCCCAATCGATCTGTCTTTGTCGGCTGGCGCTTTTCTTGTTTCGATCCATTCGAGCATATCGATCAGCAGGCGACGGAACCGGGGTGACCCGACGGCTTGACCGGCGCGCTTGAACGCCTTCGTGCGTTGGGCCGCAAACTTTTTCTCGATCGCGCGAGACCCTCGCTTTGGTGGGCCGGCTTTCATTATTGGGCCAACGCGCTCTTCCAGAAAGACGTCGATTTCACGAGCCCGTGCGAGCTGGCCTGTAAGCCACTTGAGTTCCTCCTTGATGCCAGCGGTACTCGCACGCGGCAACACGTCGTCAAAAAGCGAGATGGCTGCACGCGTTCGTCGCAGGCCCACCCGCATTTGATGGATAGCTTCTGCGTCAAGGTTGCGTATGGCGTCCGCATTGGCCGCAAAATGCCGGAACGTGGAGGAGGCAATCACGGTGAATGCTTCGTTGGCTGACAATTTCTTGTCGAGGTGGATGGGGTCGGCATGGCTGGCGCTTTCGCGGGCGCCCCCAGCGAGTTGATACCCTTTTTCAGACTTTGATTGCAGATCAAGCTCGGCGCCGGTCTTGCGTTCGAAACTGCGAGCTATCCGAAACAGATCGGCGGAACTTCCGCCCTTCAATTCGAGCTCAAATTCGGAGATCGGTCTTGAGCGACCGCCTGACGCGATTTTTCCGCGGTCAACCGCGAGTTCGATTTCGCTGCGCCGGGTGCGGATCGGCAGCGCCATCCGACGAACGGAGGTCCGGAAGACAGGTTTTAACTTTCGCTGCAACTTCCTGGTGATCAGCCTTTCGAGTGGCGTGTCTTTGGCTTTCGTGAGATCGGGCGTCGCACCGTCCAGTTTGGTTTCCCACTCGCCGCGGGCGAGGGCTCCCAACGTTACCGCCTTTACCGTCTGCACATAATCATCGCCGGCCTGGCGGACCCTCAGGGTAAGTCCGTTGCGCTTCAGCTTGTGCTTGGCCGTATCGAAATAGATTGTCACCAGGTTTTGCTCGGACCGGCCGCCGCGGCGCGTGCCCGCCAGGCGAGTCTTGGCAAGGGAGGACAGCTTTCGGGGCGCAACGCGGAACTTCAGTTCGGCTTCAACGCTCATCGTGGACTCCGTCAGGCATAGGTAAAAAACGGACGTTGCCCGAAAGGTTCCGTATTCAAGCCGAAGATTCGATATGGTTTTTGGCGTTGCCGTTCCGAATATCGGCAGTCGTCTCACTCGACAGGGGGTGCGTGCGCACGTCACCAACGCCGAAATGCAGGGTTATTCATTACTCGCAACAGAAGGAAGCGACGCCATTGCGGTGGGATGCGGTGGAGGTTGATGTCGCGAAGATGAGCGTTCAAGCCGGAGCGCTATCTCGTCGACACCCGTGGACACCGCAACGCTTCCTCGCCCGAGAGAAGTTGAAGTGGAGCGCCGCATACACAAAGGAGCGCTCCACCGCATTGAACGAAGCCACTAGGCTTACTTCCCGCCCCTGGGCTTTATGCCCTTCAGCGTGCCTTGCGGCTCCGCGATTCCCTCGGCGATCTTGTCAAGGCCCATCCGAATTCCCGTTCCAGCAAGGAACGAGCCTACAACGACAGCGATATAAACAAAGCCGCCTGATACAGCGTCGAGCTCGTGGTCAGCAAGAGGACGCATCGTGTTCAGTTCTGCCGAATAGGTCTGCATGACTGGCTCCACCATTTTGGTTGGGGTCGGGACCATCCAGACCGCGCAATGATGCGCAAAGCAGGTGCGGGAAGGGTGCTGTGACTAAAGTCACACTCGCGCTTTCCAAGCGGTGATTGGCGAGGAAGGGCATGCACTAGCGACATCGACAGTCTTCTCTTAGCGTCGATAAAGCAGTGCGCGCTTAGGCTCGGTATGCGTTCCTCATCGCGGTCGATCGCGTGTCACCTGTTGCGATCTCCATCAACCATCAGCCGTTTCGGACATGCCCGACCGCACCGGCGATGTCCCGTCCTTGTGATAGAAAGGATATGATAGAGCGGATATGATCCGGGACACTCAGTCCTCGGCGGCGCCGTCGGACGCATGCCCTCATGGGTTCGCCCCTGGCGATGTCGAAGATGTCGGCCGACTGTGAAGTAGTTTACAGTCCAGTGCTCTTGGCCCGGGCTAAGATGGCGGAAGGCTTCTTTCTTGAAGGAGGCATCAGATGCTCGAGACAATCAAATGGAACTCCCGATATAACGCTCGCGAATGGGTGATGATGGCTGGGGCGCTCGTTGTCCGACTCCGCGCACTGAATGCATTGCGACAGAAGGGCGAAAGCAAACCAAGGCCGCCACTCTGGAAACACTTCGACGACACCCATCATTGGGACTCAAGCGCGGAAGAATGGGTCCCCAACGATGATCGTGATCGTGCAACGCATTATGCGTCCCGCACGCCGAATTCCGAGACTTAAGATCCCTCTCGCTGACGGGCCCGTCGAGCGGTGCGGGCGCGACAAGTAGCTGGATCGAGATGTGAGTTGCTGCTGGCCGCTTGATAGTGGTCAAGCGATTGCCCGGCGTGGGCTTAAGCCACCGACATCTTCGTTCGCATTGGAGGACGATCGTGTTGCAGCGTTGGCCAATCGCGAGATCGAGGCCACCGCTGTCACCCCGATGACGGTCGGCTGGTTCAACCTGCAGCACGCCGACAAGCCGTTGCGCCTGGCTGTGCGCTGGCGAGTCGTGCGCAATATCGTTGACCCGATTTCCCAAACCTGAAACAATCGTTTCATTGGGGAACTCTATGTATTGTAAAGAAAATTTACTGCACGCGGTCCGTGCATTGGTCGGCCTGTGGGCCGTGAATGCAGCCGTTATGGCAACGTGATCGACCTGGAGGGCATCTCGGCCCAAGCGCTGTCGGATACGATCGGCGCGATCTATGACTGCGCGCTCGATCCGCAGCTTTGGCCCGAGACCTGCCGGAAGATCGCCGATCTCTGTGAGAGCACAGGCGGCGGCATTTGCGTGCATGATATGCGGCACGTGCAGAACGATCAGCTGTTCGTGTTCGGATACCAGCAGGAATTTCTGGAGAAGCTGGGAAGCCAGTATGCGCAAAGCCCGATGGCGGCGGCGGACATCGTCGCCAGCGTTGGCGACGTCAACATCCTCTCCACCGACCGGCACGAATTGCTCGAAAGCCGTTTCTACCGGGATGTGCTGGCGCCGTTCGGGTTGATGGACATGATCTGGTTTCCGGCATTGCGGACCGGGGGACGCATGGCCTCGCTGCACGCATCGCGGAAAGACAAGGCGCCGCATTACCAGCAACTCGAAATCGGCCTGTTCAAGCTGCTTTCGCCGCACGTCCGTCGCGCGCTGACGATTTCGGATGCGCTCGATATCCGCACACTGCGCTCGGAGATGCTGGAAAAGACGCTCGATGTCCTCGCCGCCGGCGTTTTCCTCACGGCCCGCGATGGCCGGGTCGTCTACATGAACGCCGCCGCCGAGCGACAGGTCAGGACCGGCACCTCCATTCGCATCCTGAACAACCGCCTCGATCCCGTCGATCCCGCAGCGCGCGCAGCCTTATCGAAGGCGATCGAGCGATCGGCGGTTGATGACGACGACAGGGATGCCGGCGAGCGTTCGCTCGCCATCCCCGACGAAAACGGCGCCGGCTATATCGCAACGCTGCTGCCGGTCCAGCGCGGTCAGCGAGCCGACATCGTGGCGCCGTTCGCGGCCTCCGTCGCCATCTTCATGCAGGATCCGCTCGAAGCCCCGCTGATGCCCGGTGAAGCCTTTGCCAGGCTGCACAAACTGACCGGCGCAGAATTGCGGGTCCTGCTGGCGCTGGCTCAAGGGTTGGGCGCCAGGGAGGCAGCCGACATGCTCGGCATCAGCGAGCCCACCGTGCGCACCCATTTGCAGCACATGTTCGCGAAAACCCATACGCTGCGGCAGGCCGACCTGCTGCGCCTGTTGCAGACCTCGACGCCGGCGGTTCGCGCGCTGTAACCGCTTAATTTGTAGGCGTCGGATATTGCGCATCTCCGTACCGGTCCCCGCCAGCCAAAAAAACCAAGCTGCAATTCGTCGGCCTCATTGGTTCCGATGATGTGCCGCTGCGCCCTTCGTTCCAACTTCCCCCGTCCGATTTTTTTCGCCGCAGACGCATTCCGTTCGAGCGCCTTCAACGGTAAAGAAATGGCGCAGCGCGCGGCTTTCCATTGCCCGACGGGCAGATCACTTCTGATTTACAGAAGTAATGTCAAGCCCCAAAATAAAAAATATTTCGCTTTTCCAGAAGGGCAAATCAGGGGCATATATTTCGCCATCCCGTCCTACTCAGAAGGGCGTCGGCCGTCGTCACGGACGTTGGACGGGTTGCGGTGGACGCTGATGTTGCAACTGACGAGTGCGGCAAAAGCGTACGGTAAAGTCGTGTGGTCCCGACGCCCCGATGCTGGCGTCAAGTTGCGCAAGGGCTCACGCCCTGCGCGGCGACGGTGACAACGAGCTCGGCCCGACCGGGGAGAGCACGATATAAGCCGTAAAGCCATTGCGCAGGGAAGGCCGGATGCTCTCCGCTGGACCTGTATGCTCGTGTGCGCATTCTTATGCACAATTGCACACGAGACCGCGGGTGCAGCGCGCACCCGGCCTTCCCTGCGCCCTCTCAATTCGAGGGCAAGGAAATTTCTGGCAAAGCTCGGGCGCAATGCGTCGCGAGAATGCGAAAGTGTGCTCAGTGCAGCAACAAGGAACGCCCGTCGTCCCGGCCTTGAGCTCAGATGCGCAATTGCGCATCGGGGGACCCATAACCACAGGGAGAAGTTTTGCGAATGGTCTCTGCTACCGAGGCTTTATCGAGAGATCACGCGGTATGGGTCCCTGCGTTCGCAGGGACGACATGAAGAGGCGACGTTGCGCCTCTCAGTCGAACAAGCTCGAAACCGATTCTTCCGCCGCGGTACGGCCGATGGCTTCGGCGATCAGCGGCGCGATCGAGAGCGTGCGGATGTTGGCGGCTTTGTTGACCGCTTCCGTCGGCAGGATCGAGTCGGTGATGACAAGCTCTTTCAGCCTGGAGCCGGCGATGCGGGCGGCGGCGCCGCCGGACAGCACGCCATGGGAGATGTAGGCGTAGACTTCCTTGGCGCCGTTGGCGATCAGGGCGTCGGCCGCGTTCACCAGCGTGCCGCCGGAATCGACGATGTCGTCGATCAGGATGCAGGTATAGCCGGCGACGTCGCCGATCACGTTCATGACTTCGGATTCGCCGGCGCGTTCGCGGCGCTTGTCGATGATGGCCAGCGGCGCGTTGATGCGCTTGGAGAGGCCGCGGGCGCGCACCACACCGCCGACGTCAGGCGACACCACCATCACATTGGCGAGGTCGAAGCGTTCCTTGATGTCGCGCACCATCAGCGGCGAGGCGTAGAGATTGTCGGTCGGGATGTCGAAGAAGCCCTGGATCTGGCCGGCATGCAGGTCGAGCGTCATGACGCGATCGATACCGGCATGCGTGATCAGATTGGCCACCAGCTTGGCCGAAATCGGTGCGCGCGAGCCGACCTTGCGGTCCTGCCTGGCGTAGCCGAAATAGGGGATCACCGCCGTGATGCGGCGCGCGGACGAGCGGCGCAGCGCATCGGTGATGATCAGCAATTCCATCAGATGGTCGTTGGCCGGAAACGACGTCGACTGGATGATGAAGGCGTCCGAGCCGCGCACGTTCTCGAGCACCTCGACGAAGATTTCGTTATCGGCAAAGCGGCGGACGCTGGCCTTGGTCAGCGGCAGATCCAGCCCTTCGGCGATGGCCTTCGCCAAAGCAGGGTTCGAATTGCCGGCGACCAGCTTGATGGAGCCGTTCTTGGCGGACATCGAGGCCTCTCCCCGCGCCTTGCTGGATACGACGTTCAGCATCTCAGATACCTGTAGCCCGGCGGGTTTCGATGCGCGAGGAGATATCAGGCAGGTGGCGCGGCTGGCAACCCGTCGCAGCTGTTTTCCCGGTTAAAAATGAGCCGATACGGGACTTTACGGGGTAGGCTTAATGGCTGCTGAAGCCGAGCGCGGCGACGCCAAATACACCCTCGGCGGGTGGGCTCTGCTCCATGCTCGCGACCGCGGAGCCGCGGCGGCCGGGCGAGGGGGCTGGCGCGGGCTGCGGTGCTTCCGGCGTGCCGTTGATCATGCCGTTGAGGCCGCTAAGGCCGGCCTGCGCGATTTTCCGCAGCACGAGATCGTCGGCGGCGGCCCAGGCGTCGCGTCCGGCCTTGCCCGCCGGTTCCTCGCCGGAAAGCCGCAGAGCGCGCTGCTGGTTGTTGTCGTAGACGTCCCAGACCCAGGCGATCATGGTCTTGCCGCGCACCACTTGCGCCGAGAGATAGCTGCGGACGCGGTAGGAAGCGCCACCCTCGCGCGAGACGATCTGCAGGTTCCGCAGCTTCGATTCGCTGTCGATGACGCCGACCATGCGGTCGAACACGTGCGGCGGCGGGCCGTCGATCGATTCAAAAGCCACGGTCGATCCGCCGCCACTGGTCGCCATCGCGAACGATCCGCTCGCCGCGCCGCCACCGGCGCAGCCGCCAAGCGCGCACGAAACGGCGAACAGCGCCGCGGCGATAATCGCGCGCGGGGCGCGCAGGCAGGAGGCTGGGATGAGGTCCCTCATTGCCCTGCGATATCGTTAAAATGCATTAAGGTCTAGGGCAGGGAAGCCACAGCAATGGTTCAAACCCGATCACGGTTCCAGCGCGATCGCGTGAACGTGCCTTCCGTAATCCGGCTCTTTCCGATGCACCGAGCGGCGGTAGCTGTAGAAGCGTTCGTCGGAATAGGTGTCGACGCCGATGTCGTCGATCATCAGCACGCCGGCATTTTCCAGCCGCATGCGGATGTAGCCGGCAAGGTCGAACATCGAATGGCCGGCGCGCTCCGAAGCAATGAAGTAGGCGGCATTGCCGGCGTCGGCATCCAGAAAACGTTCGACGAATTCGCCGCCGACCTCGTAGGAATGCTGGCGGATCAGAGGGCCGATCGCCGCCACCGTGCCGCTGCGGTCGGCGCCGAGTTTTTCCATCGCATCCACGGTGGATTCGATGATTCCGGTCAGCGCCCCCTTCCAGCCGGCATGGGCCGCGCCGATTACGCGGGCCGTGGGGTCGACGAACAAGATCGGCCCGCAATCGGCCGCGGTGACGCCGATCGCAAGGCCTTCGGTGCGGGTGACCAGGGCATCGGCGCGCGGCTTGTCCCCGGTCCAGGGTCCGGTCGCCACCACGGCATCGGGCGAATGGATCTGGTGCACGCTGAGAAAACGATCCGGTGCGACACCCATCTGCTCGGCCATCCGGCGGCGATTTTCCGCGACGTGGGCGGCATCATCGTTCGAACCGAGGCCGCCATTGAGGCCCTCGTAAATCCCGCCGGATACGCCGCCCTCGCGGGTGAAGAAAGCGTGGCGCAGGCCCGGAATGGCCGAAAGCAACGACGATCCGTAGGTCATGACGCCTCTTCGTCGGCAGACGCCTGTTCATCGGACAGGCCCGCGACCGAGGTGAGATGCGGCTCCGTGATCGCCAGCACCTTGAACATCGAGCCCATGCCGCCGCGGCCGCTATCGGTCAGCCGCTTCAGCGCATTGGAAATATCGGCGGATACTTCCGGCGTGGTCTTGCCCATCAGCGTCAACGCGCGGGTCTCGATGCCGAGCCGCTTGAGGAACTCGCCCTGCGTCACCGGACCGTGGGTGCGCGCGCCCATATCTTCGGCGGCGCGCACCAATGCCTGGAAATCGACATGGGCGGTCACGTCGGCCTGTCCGGGATTCTTCAGGGGATCGGCGAAGCTGTGGCGGGCGATGGCCTGGAAGGTGTCGCCGGCGTCGCTGCGCAGATGGCCGTAATCGATGATCAGCGCCGCGCCGTCCTGTTCGCGAACGCGCCTGGCGATCTTCATGATCTCGGCGTCGGGCCGCCATTCGAACACGGCGCCGATCGGGGCGGCACGCACCAGCGGCGGCAGCAGCACCTCGAAGCGGGGGGTCGGCTCGTCGGCGGCCGCGAATACCAGCTTGCCGCCGTCGTCGAGCTTGATCACGCGCTCATGCCAGCCGGTCTCACGCTTCACCACCTGGTGAATCGGCAGCACGTCGAAATACTCGTTGGCGAAGATAACCGCAGGGCCCTCGGGCACGTCGTCGATGCTGTCGTGCCAGCTGAGATTGCGCACGCCCGACAACGTCGCGCTTTGCTTCTCGCGCAGCACCGGATTGATCTCGACGAGGTGTGTGCTGAGCGACTGATAGAGCGGCGGCAGCACCCGCAGCGCGCGCAGCGCATCCGCCATCATGGTGCCGCGGCCGGGCCCGAGCTCGACCAGCCGCAGCGTCGGCGGCGAGCCGATCCCCCTCCAGACCGAGGCGGCCCACAATCCGAGCAGTTCGCCGAACATCTGGCTGACTTCGGGCGCGGTGGTGAAATCGCCCTCGCGGCCGAGCGGATCGCGCGACACGTAATAGCCGTGCTCGGGATGCATCAGGCACAATTCCATGTACCGCCAGACCGGCATCGGGCCTGACGATTGGATCAGCTTCCTGATCTCGGACTGCAGCGGCGAATATTCGGTCACGGCCTGCCTTGCCTTAAATGGACTTCTGCAAATGCACCGGCGCCTTGCGCCATGCCATCACCATCAGGATGGCTCCGGCAATGATCATCGGCACCGACAACAGCATACCCATAGTCAGCCCGCCCCACAAAAATCCAAGCTGCGGGTCAGGCTCGCGGAACAATTCGCTTATTATCCGGGCAATTGCGTAGATCGCGATGAAACTGCCGAGGATCAGGCCCGGCCGCTTCAGGGCACCCATCCGAATCATGACCGCCAGCACAGCAAAAAGCAGGAGCCCCTCGAGTGCCGCCTCATAAAGCTGGCTGGGATGCCGCGGCAACGGTCCGCCATCGGGGAACACCATCGCCCAGGGCACGCTGGAATCCGCCGGTCGGCCCCACAACTCGCCCTTGATGAAATTGGCGAGCCGCCCGAGGAATAAGCCGATCGGCCCGACCCCGGTGGTGATGTCGCCGAGCGACAGGATCGGGATGCCGTTCTTGCGGCAGAACAGCATCACCGCCGCGACGCAACCGAGGAAGCCACCGTGAAACGACATGCCGCCGTTCCACAATACGAAAATCTGCGCCGGATGCTGCGCAAAGAAGGCGGGATTGTAGAACAGCACGTAACCGGCACGGCCGCCGACGATGATGCCGATGGTGACCCAGAGGATGAAATCGTCGAGCTGCAGCAGCGTGATCGGCGCCGGCCCGCCCCATAATTTCTCATTCTTGACCAGCGAGCGCGCGTAAAGCCATCCCAGCACGATGCCGCCGATATAGGCCAGCGCATACCAGCGGATGGCAATCGGCCCGATCGAGATCGCTACCGGATCGATTTCCGGGAAGGCAATGGTGAGGAATGGCATCGGGCTCACAGGGCTTTGGTGTAGACGGCATAGGCCACGCCGAAAATCGGCGGAGTGTCATAGGCTTTGACAAAACCCATCTTGAGATACATCGGCAAGGCCACCGTCATGATCGGACTGGTGTGGAGCGCAATCAGCGGCGATCCATCCCGTTTGGCCCGTGCGATACATTCGTTGCTCAATGCGTGCCCGATCCCTTTACCGCGAAACGCGGGATCGACGATGAGCATGCGGATGATCGACCAGCTTTGATCGAAGAACGGCGCCTTGGGACGGTCCGGCCCGAAATAGGCGACGGCGCCAGCGAACTTGGCTTGAAGCTCGGCAATGATAACTTCCCCGCTGGCGCTGAGATCAGAAGTTCTTGACAGGCCGGCGAGCATCGCCGGCCAATCCTGGTAGTGATCGCGAAACTGGCCAAAGGCTGCGACGGCCATCCGGTTCAGGTCTTCCGCATCCGAGCTTTGATAATCCCTGATTCGGATGTCAGTCATTCGAAGCCTTGTATCGGAACCTTGCGATCAGCTGGCGAGGTTGCGGCGATAGAGCGCCAGCAGCCGCTCCCAATGCCGCTCGGCGGCGTCGCGGTGATAGACCGGCCGCTTCGGGAAGGCGAAGCCGTGATGGGTGCCGGGATAGATCTCGACCTCGTTGTTCGATCCCTTCATGCCCTGCTTCAGCTGCTCGATGATTTCGGCCGGTGCGTAGATGTCGGTTTCAGCGCAGGCGAAATACAATTCAGCCTTGGTCTTGCCGGCGGCAATATGCGGGCTGTCGGGCTGGTCGGTCGCCAGATGCGTGCCGTAGACCGAGGCTGCGGCTTTCACCTGGTTCGGAAAATGCGTCGCCGCGTTGATCGCGTAGCGGCCACTCATGCAGTAGCCGACGGTGCCGACGATGGCGGTGTTCGCGGCCTTTTGGGTCGCGGCATAGGCGAGCAGGGCCTTGGTATCCTCCATCACCATCGGGATATTGATCGAGTTCATGAACTCGAACATCCGCTTGCGCTCGGGCGCATCGGGATCGGGCGGTATCGGTCCCAGCTCCATCACGCCGGAGCGGTAGTACATATTGGGCAGCATCACGTAATAGCCTGACGTCGCGAGCCGCCGCGCCATGTCGCGCAATTCCTCGCGGATCGCCGGCGCGTCCATGTAGAACAGGATGACGGGAAACGGTCCGCCGCGCTCGGGATGGGTGATGAAGGTGGTGGTCTTGCCGTCCTTGCTCTGGATGTCGATCTGCTGGTCGATCATGTGCGTTTCTGGTTTCTGATTTTGGTTCTTGGGGTGGGCGCCCGCTACGATTGCAAGGAAAGGAGGGCATGACAAGGCAAACGGACATCACCTTGGCGTTGAACGGCACTCTTGAACCTGGTCGCTTGGATCGCCATTGTCTTGCTGGCAGCAGACCCAGTTGCAGCGACCGGAGCGTTTAGCGATGACCCAGACCAACAATCGGTTTTTCGACGAGATCGGCCGTTTGATGAACGACGCCGCCGGCGCCGCCCAGGGCGTCAAGCGCGAGGTCGATGCGGTCGTTCGCAACCAGGCCGAACGCATCCTGCGCGACCTCGACCTCGTCAAGCGCGAGGAGTTCGATGCGGTCAAGGACATGGCCCGCCTGGCGCGCGAGGAAAACGAGGCTCTGAAGACCCGGATCGCCGCGTTGGAAGCCAAAATCGGCATTTCTGCATCGGCAGGCTGAGGGCCGGACAGGTTGTCGAATCGTCCTTCCCGCCGGGGCAGGGCGGGGGCAGAAAAATCCCCTCATTTCCTTGTCATTTTGGCGGTTTGGGGCTAAAAGCCCGCCACGTCCGCAGCCCCCGCACCCCTGGAGGCTTGCTGTCGGACGCTACCGGGCCGCGTTGCGGCCTTTAACTTTTTAGAAAACAAGGACTTAACACGATGGCGACCGTCAAGGAATTGAAGGCGACCGCGCGTCCGCAGAGCGGCAAGGGGGCCGCCCGGGCAGAGCGTCGCGCCGGGAGAGTTCCCGGAGTGATCTATGGCAACAACCAGCCCCCCGTGACCATCTCGGTCGATGATGCCGAACTGCGCCAGCGCATTCTGGCCGGCCGGTTCCTGACCACGATTTACGACATCGATCTCGAGGGCAAGAAGCACCGCGTGATCCCGCGCGACTTCCATCTCGATCCGGTGCGTGACTTCCCGCTGCATGTCGACTTCATGCGGCTCGGTGAAGGCGCCACCATCCGCGTCAGCGTTCCCCTGCATGTGGTGAACGGCGAAACCTCGCCGGGCGTCAAGCGTGGCGGCACGGTCAACATCGTCACCCACACTATCGATCTCGAATGCTCGGTCGACAATATTCCGCAGTATGTCGAGGCCGATGCCGGCGCGCTGGAAATCAGCCATTCGCTGCATCTGTCCGACATCAAGCTGCCCGCTGGTGTGAAGTCGCTGTCGCGTGAAGATGCGACGCTCGTGACCATCGTGCCGCCGTCCGGCTACGCCGAAGAACTCAAGGCGGCTGCGGCGGCTGCTGCTGGCGGTGCTGCTGCGGCTCCCGGTGCTGCTCCGGCGGCGGGTGCGGCTGCTGCGCCCGCAGCGGGTGCTGCTGCTCCGGCGGCTGGTGCGAAGGCGCCCGCGGCTGGCGCCAAGGCGCCTGGCGGCGACAAGAAGAAGTAAGCGAACGCGGGATGCCGCGTCATGCGCCTGTTTGTCGGCCTCGGTAATCCCGGCACGAAGTACGCGAACAACCGGCATAATATCGGTTTCGCGGTCGTCGATGAAATTGCGCGGCGTCATGGTTTCGCACCATGGCGCCGCCGTTTTCAGGGCGAGACGTCGGAAGGCACGCTTGAGCGCGAGCGCGTGGTCCTGCTCAAGCCCACCACCTACATGAACGAGTCCGGGCGTGCGGTGCAGGAAGCCGCGAACTTCTTCAAGCTCGGGGTCGGTGAGATCATCGTGTTTCAGGACGAGCTCGAACTGCCGCCGGCGAAAGTACGTGTCAAGGTCGGTGGCGGCATTGCCGGCCATAACGGGTTGCGCTCGATCTCCTCGCATATCGGCAACGACTATCGCCGGGTGCGGCTCGGGATCGGTCATCCCGGCGTTAAGGAGCTGGTGCACAGCCACGTGCTGTCGGATTTCGCCAAGAGCGATCGGCCCTGGGTCGAGGCGCTGTGCGAGGCGGTCGCCGACAATGCCGGCTTGCTCGCGACCGAGCGCGCCTCGACGTTTCAGAACAAGGTGCATCTGGCGCTGCAGGCCAAGGGATTTTTCGACAAGGGCGATGACGGCGCTGCGTAACGCGCCGCCGACCGCCAGCAACAGACTTCAGGACACGTCATGGGATTCAAATGCGGTATCGTAGGCCTGCCCAATGTCGGCAAGTCGACGCTATTCAACGCGCTGACCGAGACCGCCGCGGCGCAGGCGGCGAATTACCCGTTCTGCACCATTGAGCCGAATGTCGGCGAGGTGGCGGTGCCGGATCCCCGGCTCGATAAATTGTCTGCCATCGCTAAGTCGGCGCAGATCATTCCGACGCGGCTGACCTTTGTCGACATCGCGGGCCTCGTGCGCGGTGCCTCCAAGGGCGAGGGCCTTGGCAACCAGTTCCTCGCCACCATCCGCGAGGTCGACGCGGTGGCGCATGTGGTGCGCTGCTTTGAGGATTCCGACATCACCCATGTCGAAGGCAAGATCGCGCCGCTGGCCGATATCGAGACCATCGAGACGGAACTGATGCTGGCCGATCTCGACAGCCTCGAGAAGCGCGTCGACAATCTTACAAAGAAGGCCAAGGGCAACGACAAGGACGCCAAGGAACAGCTCGACCTCGTCAACCGCGCGCTGGTGCTGCTGCGCGACGGCAAGCCGGCGCGGTTCCTCGAACGCAAGGCGGAAGAAGAGCGTGCCTTTGGCATGCTCGGCCTGCTGACGTCCAAGCCGGTGCTCTATGTCTGCAACGTCGAGGAAGGCTCGGCCAAGGACGGCAACAGCTTTTCAAAACAGGTGTTCGAGCACGCCAAGAAAGAAGGTGCGGTCGCGGTGGCGATTTCGGCCAAGATCGAATCCGAGATCGCGACGCTGTCACGCGAGGAGCGCGTCGAGTTCCTCGATACGCTCGGCCTCGAAGAGGCCGGCCTCGACCGCCTGATCCGCGCCGGCTACCAGCTGCTCGACCTCATCACCTACTTCACCGTCGGGCCCAAGGAGGCCCGCGCCTGGACCATCAACCGCGGCACCAAAGGGCCTGCGGCTGCCGGCGTAATTCATACCGATTTCGAAAAGGGCTTTATCCGCGCCGAGACCATCGCCTATGCCGACTATGTCGCGCTGGGTGGCGAAGCCGGCGCGCGCGACGCCGGCAAGCTGCGGCTGGAAGGCAAGGAATACGTCGTCGCTGACGGCGACGTCATGCATTTCAGGTTCAATACTTAATGCGTCTGGCCCTGGTCGCGGATCGCGCCGAGGTGTTCGTTGATGCGGAATACGATCAGGATGAATTCTGCGGCAATGCGTGAGAAGACCACGCCGACGACGACGCTGGCGATCGAGGACAGCAGCACGATGAATCCGCCGAACGGGCTGATCGCCATCGCAGCGAGGCCTGAGAAAATGCCGGATATGCCGAACAGCACGATCAGGCCGATCACCAGCCAGTAAAAGGTCTTGATGATCGTGGGCGTGATAAAGCGGTCCCACTGAAACAGATCCTGAAAATCGAACATCGGTGGTTCTCCCGGCAAGTCGAAAGTGATTCGCGTCCAGCCTCGCTCCTGAGAGCACAGGGCCTAGCTCCGAATGGGGTCCCGAGCAAGCCGAAGACGCGCACCGGTTGCAACGGTGTTCGCCCGTCGGGCACGAGCCATGCGGGTGGGCGGGTTGAGATTGCTGCAAATAACGGCCACAATCGGGCTCCCGCACTGTAAAATCCCATCATGACAACGCTCACCTTTGAAGATTTCAAACCCGGCCATTTCGGTACGTTCGGACCGCGCCACGTCACGCGCGAGGATATCCTGGCTTACGCTGCGGAGTACGATCCGCAGCCGATGCATCTGGACGAAGCGGCCGCAGCCAGGTCGATGCTGAAGGGCCTCTCCGGGTCGGGCTGGCATCTTTGCTCGATCATGATGCGGATGATGTTCGACGGCTTCATCGGCCGCACCGCGTCGATGGGCTCGCCGGGCGTCAACGAGATGCGCTGGCTCTCACCGCTGCGGCCGGGCGACGATCTGATGCTCGATATCGAGGTCGCGGAGGCGCGAGTTTCGCGCAGCCGTCCCGAGACCGGCATCGTGACGTTCAAGGGCGTGGTCAAGAACGCCGCCGGCGTGACGCTGTGCGAGATGGTGTCGCCGATCATCGTGCGCCGTCGCGCCGATGCCGCGGCGGAATAGGATCTTCGATGCGTTTCGTTGAGGACATTGAAATCGGTTCGCGGCGTGAGCTCGGATCGTTCACCTTCACCGCCGAGCTGATCAAGCAATTCGCCGCGCAGTTCGATCCGCAGGCGTTTCACCTCGACGAGGGGGCGGGACGCCAATCGCTGTTCGGCGGGTTGGCGGCGTCAGGATGGCATGTCGGCTCGGTCTGCATGAAGCTGCTGGTCGCCGACGGCCAGCGCCTGACGCGGGAGGCCATCGCGCGCGGCGAGGAAGTTGCGGTCTGGGGGCCGTCGCCCGGTTTTCGCGAACTGCGCTGGATCAGGCCGGTATTGGCCGGTGATACCGTCAGCTTTTCGAGTGTCGTCGAAACCAAGCGCACCTCGGACAAGCGTCCCGAATGGGGCATCCTGCAGGCCCGCAATACCGGCGCCAACCAGCGCGGCGAACAGGTGTACTCGTTTTTGGCCACCGCCTTCGTGCCGCGGCGGAATCCTGGTTCCTGAATCAACATGGTTAGCGAATTGCTTATCGACGCCGGCGCAAGTGAAGATTCGCCGGAACCAAATATTTGCTAACACATTTTGAACTTTCTGCCTGCCATATGAGACCTAGGGGAAGTACCGAGGGCACGACCATGGCAGATCGCAGTCACCTGAAACTTGTCGGCTTTATTTTCGCTACCGTCACGCTTTGCGTGATGCTGACGACTGCGATGGTGGTGAAGGGTTATGCCGATGGCGGCTACACGCTCGAGAGCACGTCGTCCGTCCAATAAGGTCAGGCTTTGCTAACCGTAACGCTGGATCGTACCAGCACTTGGAGCCGCGCATCTATCCCGTCGCCGGGTCAGCTGCTCCAGATCAGCGTCATCAGCACGACGGCCACCGTCAGCAGTCCGACGAACCGGACCATGAGCGTGCCCATGCCATGTGCCGAATGCGGCAGTGGATGAGTGTTGTTGGGCTGACCGTTTTGCATCTCGTATCCCTGGAAGTTTGCCTACCGTTGGGCATCCGTCCCTTGATCCCGACGCGCCGCTTATAAAGTTCAAAACAGCCACTTATCAAACGAAACCGCCGCCTTCTGTTGAAGAAGACGGCGGGTGTAGGATTTTTGCAACGGTCTGGAATCAGTAAAAGATCCCGGATCAGCTGTTGCGCAGCCCGTCGGCGGCGCGCTTCCACTGCGTGACGTTGTCGGCGATCATGCGCGTCGACTTCATCGCCGCCTGGCTGAGTTGCGCATAGCCGGAGATTTCGCGCTGAACGCGTTGGCCTTCGGCATGCAAGAGATCGCGCAGGCTCTCGAGTTCCGAAATCAGCTTCTCGATTTCAGCAAGCGAGGTGCCAGCGACGCGCTGGATCAGCGAGTTGACGTTGTTGACGGTGGCCTCCGCGCTGGCATCGAGCGGCACAGTTTCCGCGGCACCGGCCGGCGGACGGCGCAGATAGGCGATGTCGTTGCGGACGAAGTCGCGGATCCCGGCCTCGACTTCCGAGACCGCAGCGAGGTTGCTGTCGACGACATCCTCAGTTGATTCAATTTGTTCGGTTCGATTGGTAGCGTTCATCGGCCATTCCTCTGTTTCGCGATAAGCGAGCGCGGACGTCCCCCGCACGACGAAGTGAAGCGTTCCTATCAGTAGTGTGGAATTTGACCGCATCTGGGCCAATATGCGGCAATGCTGCATCATTCTGAAAAGGATTGGCGAAGAATGCAGGGGCTTACCAGCTGCGCTTGAAGCCGGCGCCAAAGCTCTTGTTAACCACGCCCGACGGGGTCTCGCCGACCGAACCCGAGATGGTCACGCCGTCGAACAGCTTCTGCTCGGCGCCGACCTTGCGCAGCCATTTGTCGTCCGAGGTCGACAGCGTCTGGCCGGCCATGAAGCTGGTGCCGGTGTCGGCAATGCTCAGTCGCGCCGACTGGTCGGTCTCATAGCTTCGGGTCGGATGGCTGACGATGCCGGGCACCGGAACGATGCCCTGCTGGATCAGATTGTAGCCGTTCTGCAGCGTGAGCGAGTATTGCTCGCTGAGCGGCAGCGATTTGCTCAAGGAGGTGCCGATCTTGCTCTGGTCCGCCCCGGGATCGACGCGGGCTTCGACCGAGGTCTTGTCCCAGATCGAGCCGACACCCGGCGCTGTGATCGCGGCCCAGGCGGTACCGGACGATTGCGGCAGGCTGCCGCCATTGGCGAGTTTTTCCGACAACAGCTCCTGGGCCGTCAGCGTGCCTTGCCGGGCAACCGTCATGTCGGCGCCGATCCGCGCATCCCAGAACGGGGTCAGCGACTGCTTGACCGACACGGCGGAGCTGCCGTTCGCCTTTTCGTTCGCCGACCAGGCCGTTTCCGCGCTGGTCGCGGCTTTCGACGCGGCGCGGGTCTTGGCGGCAGGCCCGGTCAGGGGCGCGGCATCGAGATCGAGCTGGCTCCAGTCGAGCTTGGAGACGTCGATATCCTTCATGATATCGGGGTCATTGACATCAGGCGCCGCCGCGACGTCGGGGGCCGCTTCCTCCGCCGGCTCTTCGGTGTCTTCATCGGCGGGCGGCGTTTGCGCCGCCACGGCCAGCATCGCGCCCAGGCTGAAGCCGGCCACCAGCAACGGCAGCCTTATCCAGCCAAATCGTGTCGTGGAAGTCATAACCCGCCCGCATTCCAAATCAGGCACAGAATGCGTTGGCGGTGGTGCGAAATTATGGCGAGGGCGCATTCGCGCGCCCTCGCACTCCGTCATGTCCGGGGCACAGCGCCGATTGCGGCTTCGCAAGCTCGATCAAGCGCGAAGTGCCTTCAGGCTGTTGTCGCAACCACGTCTTCCAGGGGCTGGTGAAGAGGACGTGGGTCCCCGCGACCTCTGGCGCGAAGACGCGCTTCGCGCTTTTGTCCGGCCATGACGAAAGGGATTGGTGAGGGCTGACTAAACCGCCATTCGCGGCAGATGGATGGGATAACCCACCGCCTGCTCGACCAGGTCGAAGGTGTCGACCAGCACCCGGAGGTTGGTCAGCTTGCCGGCCTTGAACTGCGCGAAATGTGCGACCCGCAGGCTGATCGGCTTGTTGGAATCCAGCGCGGTCAGCGAATAGCGCATCATCGAGGCGGCGGAATCGACCCCCAGCATGATCGACTCGCGGTCGAAGCGATGGACGCGGATGTTCTCGGCGATCTGCCTGACTACCTCGATCACGGCCGCCTTGCCCCGGCGCGAACCGAAGAACGGAAACATGTCGATCGGGCCATAGATCGCCCAATCGACGTCCTCGTCGAGCAGGGCTTCGAGATCGGCGGGCTGGCGTTCATTGATCGCACGATGCAACGCGCGAGAAAAACGCCAGAGACTATGCTCTGTCATTTGAGTTGGTCCTTGAAACTGATTTCAAACGGCAACCGCCCAGGGGGCGTCCGCGTCGACGCCGTGCCAGTCGCTAAATTCATTCGTACACTAACAATAGGCGTTTTTCGCCAAAATACAACCGACGTTTCTGCATTGCACAAATGCAGGATTTTCCGCGTTTTTACCGCCGCTGGCGCCGTTTTCACCGCTCCCGGCGGCGCACCGGCTCGCGCTCGATGGCGATCTCGGCGTCCTTGATCGCGATTAAGCCGAACAGCAAAGCGCCCCCGACACCGCCGATCGCGGCACCCAGCGGCATGAAGGTGAAGAACACCAGCATGCCGTTATAGCCTTCAAAACTCGTGGTTTTAAAGATTTCGACCCAGGCCAGCCCGGCCCCGATTCCCAGCGCTGCACCTCCGAGCGCCCCCAACGCCAAACCAAGCAGAGCCAGCAACGCGATCTTCATATGTTCTTCTGCCCCGGAAAAAGCCTTGTGGTGTGTCGCCGCCGGGGCGGTGAGGTTCAACGTCGCCGGGAAAATAAGGACAATTCGTCATTCCGGGGCGATGCGAGGCATCGAGCCCGGAATCTCAAGATTCCCCGGTGCGCGATTGCGCACCTGAGGTCTGGTGCTAACGCACCATCTACGATGCGCAATTGCGCATCGGAGAATGACGTCGTCTAGATTTCCCCCGGCTTCTCCCCCTTCAGGACCGCGCTGATGTCGCGCTCCAGCAGCTGCTCGACCATGTCGAAGGTGTCGATGATCTCGCGGATCTGGGCGATGCGGCCGTCGCGGAAGGTATAAAACGCCGCGATGTCGAACTGCACCATCCGCTGATTGCTGCGCTTGCGGAAGAACACCCGGATGTTCGCCGCCACCCTGTCGCCCTCGGCGACCAGGATCGGCACCTCGCAGCGCATCTCGGAATAGCGGGCGTGGATGGTGGTCCACATCTCGCGCATCGCGGCCGTGCCACGGCGATGACCCATATGCGGAAGCAGATCGACCGGGGCGTTGGCGACGAACTCGATATCGTCGGTGCAGCGCGCCAGCGCGCCCTCGATGTCGCCGGCATAGTAGACGTCGAGGAAATTCAGTAGGCGCTGCCGATGCAGGTCCGCGGTCATCCGGTCTTTCTCCGCCGATATTCAACCTGCCCCGCGGCGGCCGGTTCCACAGCGAACGCCATAACGCAGCGGCCGATCCGCAAAAGCAGGCACAAAGTCTGACGTCGCCAGTCCGGAAACGGTTCACTACCGCTAGCTGTGGTTGGTCAACCTGCGCTTGTCCTGGCCGGTACTGTTTCGCGGCGTGATTAAGGATTCTAATTTCAAAGAGCGAGGACAACGCAGTTATTGCGGGCCGACGGTCGTCTATAATTCGTCGTCCCGGCGAAGGCCGATGCGCAATTGCGCATCGGGGGACCCATACCGCGCGATCTCTCGATGAAGCTCAGTGGGAGAGACCAATTTGCAAAACTTCTTCTTGTGGTTATGGGTCCCGGCCTTCGCCGGGACGACGTGGATATAGTTTCGCGATCTCGCTGCATGTTCTGCACGAGCTTTGCTCTCAATCTTCCCGCCCCCGAAAGTCAGAGGGCGCAGGGAATGCCGGATGCGCGCTGCACCCGCGGTCTCGTGTGCAATGTGCACAAGGAAGTGCGCACACGAGCATACAGGGCAGCGGAGGCAATCCGACATTCCCTGCGCAATGGCTTTACGGCTTATAACGCGATCTCCCCGGTCGGGCCGTGCTCGTTGTCACCGTCGCCCGTGGAAGCGTGAGCTTCTCACGAGCTTGACGCCAGCATACGGGGCATCAGGACCACGCGTCTTTACCGTACGCCTTTGCCGCGCTCGTCAGTCGCGACATCAGCGTCCACCGCGACCTGTCCCTCGTTGTGACGTTGGCCAACGCCCCTCTGAGCGGGACAGGATGGCGATAGATATGCCTTGATTTGGTATTCGGGAAAAGCGAAATATTTTTTATTTCAGGGCTTGACATGATTTCTGCAAATCAGAATTGATTTGCCCGTCGGGCCGTTTTGCCGCAATTGGCCACTATTGGAATCGTCGTCCCGGCCTTGAGCCGGGACCCATACCCACCAGCGGCAATTGGTTCAGATGCGGGTCGTTATCTTCCTTTTCCAACAATGTCCGCCGCGGCGTATGGGTCCCGGCCTTCGCCGGGACGACGCAAGTCACCCCTGCGGCGTCACCTTGCGCGTGACGAGATCGATGATGAATTTGCCGCGCTTCTCGTAGCCTTCAGGCACGTAGGCCTCGCCGCGCGAGAGCTGGCCAAAAACTTCCTTCGGTTTGGGAAAGTCCTTCCGGCAGGCCTTCCTGATCGTTGCCGCATCGGCATGGCGAACCGTCACGGTCACGGTCTGCGGCCGCGGCCCGGCCTTGATGTCCGAGACTTCGAAATGTTTCGAACTCTCCTTGCAGGTGACGACGTTGGCGCCATAGGCGCGAATGGAATCCACCGCGGTGATCAGAAAATCCGGCGAAATGCTGACGTTCCGGCTGTAGTCCTGGGTGAACACGAACTCCGCGACGCCGGTTTCCAGATTGCCCTGGCCGATATGGCCGGTGATGCACATCAGCCAATCCTGTTGCGCGCTCCGGGGCAGGGTGATGCAGTCATTGACCTGCGAACCCGGCTGAAAACTCCTGAAGATGGTCTTGCCGCCGCTCTGCTCGAACACAACGGCGCCGCCATTGTCGGTGGCGTGCGGCTCGCATCCGCTCTCGTAATTGACCACCAGCAGCGGACTGCCCGCGGCGATGAACCGGCCGCTATGGCGATCGCCGGTCAGCTTGACGTCGCACGCGCGGTCTCCCGCATCCGGATAATTCCTGGCCCGTTTGCAGGTCGATTCCTTGATATCGGCAGCGTCGCAAAACGTCGACAGCAGCGCGCGGTCGGCATCGTCAGCGCGAGCCGGGCTGGCGAGCAGGCAGGCGCCGGCAAGGGCCAGCGCGACGACGGCAACAAACGATTTCGGCATCGGGCGGATCATGGTTTCGGTCGGCGGGAACAATTAGTTCATGTTGGCTTGGTCGGCGCAAGGCTGGGACGCGTTCACCCGGGAACGAGTACGGCCTGTCCCGCGTTTCTCCCCGTATCAATGGAGAATCTGATGACCAAACCGCTTGAAAAAACCATTACGCCCGTTCCCGAGGAGAACAGGAGTCACAAGGGCCCCGGCAGCACGCCGAAGGTGCCCGTCGATACCACCAAGGGCCATCGCGACGACGAGAAGAACAACATCCGCGAGCAGGGTGATCACGGCAACATGACGCAGAACACGAGTAATCGACGGTCGGGGTAATTTCCCTCCGTCATTCCGGGGCGCGCAAAGCGCGAACCCGGAATCTCGAGATTCCCCGATGCGCAATTGCGCATCTGGGGTCTGGTCCTTCGGACCATCCCGGAATGACGACTTTATCGTATGTCGACCGAAGCCAGGAATTCCTCGGCCCTTGTGCGCGTGGGGAAACGACCAGCTGGGCGAACGTACTTAGCGTCATTGCGAGGAGCGAAGCGACGAAGCAATCCATTCTTCTGCTTGCGGAGGGATGGATTGCTTCGCTTCGCTCGCAATGACGGCTCTTTGCCGTCAACTTGTTCACGTTTGCGCGGTCAAGAGCTACCGCTTCTTCCATCCACCCCGATGCCCCGGTGCACCGCCACTGGAACGCGGTGCTGGCCCGAACTCGGGGCCGGATTGGCGCGAGTCGGTGGGCTGGAAGATTTTGGTGCTGCCGCCGATGTCGGGCTTGCGCGGCTTCGCGCCGCTGGGGCGGTAGGGCAGGGATTCCGGGCCGTGCATTTCGTCGAGGTGGGGTTTGTGGACTTTGGAGATACTGCCCGTGCCGACAGATTTCACCCCACCCCGCGCTGCGCGCGACCCTCCCCCTCCAGGGGAGGGTGAAGAGAAGCCGCCGCGCTTCTTTGAAGCGCTCGCGGGCAAATTCGCCGCGTCGCCGTATTTCCTCGTGCCCGCATAGGCACCGGCCTTCGCCGCTACACCGCGCTGCTTGATGGTGGGGTCGTCGACAACAGCGAGTTCTGTCGCGCGCAGGCGTTTGACTTCGTCGCGGAGTCTGGCGGCTTCCTCGAAATTCAGGTCGGCGGCGGCTTCGCGCATGCGGGTTTCGAGATCGTTGAGCACGGTCTCGAAATTGTGGCCGATGCTGATGACGTCGTCGGCCATGCCGCCGTCGCCGATTTCCACCAGCACATGGTCGCGCTCGTAGACGCTGTTCATGATGTCGCCGATGGATTTCTTGATGCTTTCGGGCGTGATGCCGTTGGCGGTGTTGTATTCGACCTGCTTCTCGCGGCGGCGGTCGGTTTCGGCGATGGCGCGCTCCATCGAGCCGGTCATCTGGTCGGCATAGAGGATCACCTTGCCGTCGACGTTGCGCGCGGCGCGGCCGATGGTCTGGATCAGCGAGGTCTCGCTGCGCAAAAAGCCTTCCTTGTCGGCGTCGAGGATCGCGACCAGCGCGCATTCGGGAATGTCGAGGCCCTCGCGCAGCAGATTGATGCCGACCAGCGCGTCGAACGCGCCGAGCCGCAAGTCGCGGATGATCTCGATACGCTCGATGGTGTCGATATCAGAGTGCATGTAGCGCACGCGAATGCCCTGCTCGTGCAGATATTCGGTGAGGTCTTCCGCCATGCGCTTTGTCAGCACCGTGATCAGCGAGCGATAACCGGCCTGCGCGGTGGCGCGGACTTCGCCGACGAGGTCGTCGACCTGCGTGCGCGCGGGGCGGATGTTGACCGGCGGATCGATCAGGCCGGTGGGTCGGATCACCTGTTCGACGAACACGCCGCCGCTTTCGTTCAGCTCCCAGCCCGACGGCGTCGCCGACACCGCGACCGATTGCGGGCGCATCATGTCCCACTCCTCGAAACGAAGCGGGCGGTTGTCCATGCAGGAGGGCAGCCGAAAACCGTATTCGGCCAGCGTCGCCTTGCGGCGGAAGTCGCCTTTGAACATGGCGCCGATCTGCGGCACTGTGACGTGGCTTTCGTCGGCGAAGACCAGCGCGTTGTCGGGGACGTATTCGAACAGCGTCGGCGGCGGCTCGCCGGGGCGGCGGCCGGTGAGGTAGCGCGAATAGTTCTCGATGCCGGCGCAGCTGCCGGTGGCTTCCATCATTTCGAGATCGAAGGTGGTGCGCTGCTCCAGCCGCTGCGCTTCCAGCAGCCGGCCCTGGTTGTTGAGCTGGTCGAGCCGCAGCTTCAGTTCAGACTTGATAGACTTGATCGCCTGCACCAGCGTCGGCCGCGGCGTCACATAGTGCGAGTTGGCGTAGATCTTGATGAACTCGAGATCGTCCTGCTTGTGGCCGGTGAGCGGATCGAACTCCTCGATATTTTCGACGGTGTCGCCAAACAGGTTCACGCGCCAGGCGCGGTCTTCATAGTGCGCCGGAAAAATGTCGATGACGTCGCCGCGCACGCGAAAGGTGCCGCGGGTGAAATCGGCCTGGGTGCGCTTGTATTGCAGCGCCACGAGGTCGGCGATCAGCTGCCGCTGGTCGATGCGCTCGCCCTTCTTCAGCGCGAAGGTCATCGCGGTGTAGGTCTCGACCGAGCCGATACCGTAGATGCACGACACGGACGCGACGATGATGACGTCGTCGCGCTCCAGCAGCGCGCGCGTCGCCGAGTGGCGCATGCGGTCGATCTGCTCGTTGATCGACGAGTCCTTCTCAATGTAGGTGTCGGTGCGCGGCACATAGGCTTCGGGCTGGTAGTAGTCGTAATAGCTGACGAAATATTCCACCGCGTTGTCGGGGAAGAAGCTCTTGAACTCGCCATAGAGCTGCGCCGCCAGCGTCTTGTTCGGCGCCAGGATGATGGCGGGGCGCTGCGTGGCCTCGATCACCTTGGCCATGGTGTAGGTCTTGCCGGAACCGGTGACGCCGAGCAGCACCTGGGTGCGGTCGTTACGGGTGATGCCCTCGACCAATTCCTTGATCGCGGTCGGCTGGTCGCCCTTCGGCTCGTATTCGGACTTGATCTCGAAGCGCACGCCGCCTTCGGATTTCTCCGGGCGCGGCGGGCGGTGCGGCGTCCAGACCTTCACGCCGCCGCCTTCGCCCTTGAATTCGGGGCGGCCCTCGCGGATCAGGTCTTCCAGCGCATCGGCGGTGGCCTGGACGCCGAGCGCCTCCATCTTGTTGCGCGGCGGCCGTGCCAGCGCGGCGGCGTCTTCCTCTTCGGTGGTGAAGCCGAATTGCTTTGCGAGTTCCGGATCGAGCGTCGGGATGGTCGCCGATGTGCCGTAATTGGCTTGGGGGGCTTCGTCGAGGCCTTGCCGGTCTTCTCCCCTCCTTCCGCGAAGCGGTGGGGAGGGGGCGGGGGTGGGGGGTGTTTCAGCGGACTCCGCTGCAGGTGAGTTTGCCGCGCTACCCCCCACCCCCGACCCCTCCCCACCACGCGCTACGCGCGCGGGGGGAGGGGAGGAAGAAGACGCATCACGCTTCGCCACATCCGCACTGGTTCCGCGCGTCGATGATCGCGCGCGATGCACGGCGGCTTCGCCGCCGGAACGGCGGTCCTTCGAATTGTCCGGCGGCGGCTGCAGGCCGGTGCCCGAGCCCATGCCGGCATCGCCGCGGTTGATCGCAGGATTGAGCAGTTCCGCCAAAGCGGGACCGATCGGCTGAACATCCGGCCGCGAAGCCTTAGAACTCGGGGCTTTGGATTTCGGGGTTTTGCCGGGCTTTTTTGGGGAGTCGGGTTTCTTCGCCATGGGGCGAATATGGGGCCAATCGGCGCGCGAAAAAAGGGCAAAGCCGCTGTTGATTGAACGGCCGATTCAGGCCGTTCCAATGTCAGCAGATGTCAGCGTCAGGCGAAGACGTCGCTGGAATCCGTAACCGTCGCGGCCGGCGAATCCGCCTTGACGATGTCGAGATGGATGCCGCCGCACTTCGTGCAGCGCATGGTCCAGTATTCGGCGCCGGCCTTGCCGGGGATGATGCGCAGCACGGCGAGGGAGGCGCTGCATTGCGGGCAGTTCGACATCACCTGCCTGGAGGATTGCGTCGCCGGTTTGGGTTCGACTTGCGACACCGCAGCCGCCTGTTTCAGACCGACGCCGTCGTGTAGCGTTGCCGGTTCTGGTCGATATGGGCTTTCGCATCCGCGATCGCCGCTTCCGGATCGGACCATGCAAAGCCGACTTCGAGCGTCGGAAACGACAAGCCATCGATGACGACCGGCGCGAGATCGGCTCGTTGTATCCTGGCGTGCCATTGCCCTCTCCCCGCTTCGAACGACTGAATTTCAAAGCCGCCGTAAATCATGGCTGAACTCCCCGGGATCACGATCGCCCCCGCGATCATCCGGGCCTGATCAGACCATGGTTTTTCGACGGCCGATGTGAACCGGTTCACATCTCGGCGTATTTTCCGGATGGAACGGCGGAACTTCAGCGGCGGGCGGCGATGTGATCGGCGAGCACGGCGGCATCGTCGCCGACGCCGGACAGGAAGGCGGAATATAGTTTCGACAGAAACGGCAGGCCGAGGAAGTAGAGCCCCGGCACCTCTGACACGCCACCCCGATGGACCGGTTCGCCGCCGCCATCCCGGACCGGAAGGTCGATCCAGCTGAAATCGACGCCGTAGCCGGTGGCCCAGATTACCGCTTGGATCTCCTCCTTGCCGAGGTCGAGGCGCCGGATCGTCTCGGTGACGCAAGGCGGGTCGGCCAGCACCGTCCGGGCGGAGGGGTCTGCGGGTAGATGGAGGCCGTGTTGTTCGACATGGGCGTCCATCATGTCGAGGAAGCCGGCATAACCGGTATCGGCGTTGGCGAGATTTTCGGCGAGACCGGGGGCAATCTCGAGCACGCCGTCGCGCGCCGCCAAAACCCTTCCCAGCAGCATGATGCCGTCGGCGGCGAATCTACGGAAGTCGATGGTGTAGCCGCCATAGGCGCCCGTGATCGAGGGGTTGACCCGGATCGGCCCGCGCTGCTCCGCCGTCATGTCGAACAGGCGAAGGGCGCCGAACCACCAGGTCAGATCCTTCCCGCGGTAACGGCGCGGCATGCGGGTGTGCTGGCCGACCGAAAGAAAGACGCGGCGGCCGGCGCGATGCAGTTCGTCGGCGATCTGCGCGCCCGACGCGCCTGCGCCAACCACCAGCACGGCGCCCGGCGGCAGCTGGTCGGGATTCCGGTAGCTGTTGGCATGGATCTGAAACACCGGATGATCGCGCAACAGATCCGGCACCAGCGGCTGCTGATAGGGCCCGGTCGCGACCACGACGTTGTTAGCCTCGATGGTGCCTTTAGCGGTCTCGGCGATGAAGCCGTCGCCGCCGCGTTTCAGGCGCGTCACCTCGACGCCGCAGCGGATCGGCGGCGCGACGAAATCCGCAAAGGCATCGATGAATTTGACGATCTCGCCGGATGTGGCGAAGGCGTCCGGATCGCTGTGCGGAAAGGCAAAATCCGGCAGTTGCACCGACCAGTTCGGAAACTGGAATTTCAGCCCGTCCCAGCGTTCGCTGCGCCAGCGTTCGGCGATCCGCGCCCGCTCCAGCACCAGATGCGCGATGCCGCGCTGCTTGAGCCGGTAGCTCATCACGAGCCCGGCCTGGCCGCCGCCGATCACCAGCGTGTCGATGCGTTCAATTGGCATGGCGCGGGCCCTTGCGGCGGGCGGCGGGCTCGGCGGCCGCGCGGATGACCCAGCGCCGGAACGCGACAAAGTCGCGCTGGCCGGTGCGGAATTCGCGATAGACCAGATACCAGCGCATGCCCTTGGGCACGCTCAGCGTAAACGGCGCGACCAGCCGTCCGGCGGCGAGGTCGTCGTCGATATAGGGGCGGATGCCCATCGCGATGCCGAGGCCGTCGACCGCGGCCTGCAGCGCCTGGCCGTAGAATTGAAACTCCGGTCCGCGCGCGCTGACGCGGGCGACGCTTGCCGCCTTCAGCCATGACGGCCAATCGTCGGGCGAATGCGCGACGCGCAGCAGCGTGGGCCCCTTCAGATCGCCGGGGCGCTTGAGCGAGCTGGCAAGGCGGGGCGCGCAGACCGGCAACAGGTCGGCCGCGAACAGCGGCTCGGCGATCAGCCCCGGCCATTCGCCGTCGCCGAGCTGGATGCCGCAGCTCCAGTCTTCGCCGAACGGCGCGGCCGCGCCGCCGGTGGTGATGCGCACGTCGATGTTGGGTTCCTGCTTGTGGAAATCCGCCAGCCGCGGGATCAGCCAGCGCATCGCAAAGGTCGGCCCGACGCCGATGGTCAGCACGCGGACGGTGGAGGGCGCCGTGACCTGCGCGGTCAGGCTCGCCAGCGCGTCGAAGATCGGCGTCAGCCCGCTCTGATAGGCGCGGCCGGCGGCGGTGGTCACGAGGCGGTTGGCCTTGCGCTCGAACAGCGCCACCCCGAGCCGGTCTTCCAAAAGATGCACCATCCGGCTGACCGCCGCCGCCGAAACGTTGAGTTCGTTACCTGCCGCCGCAAAGCTGCCGCTCCGCGCCGCGGCCTCGAACGCCTTGATGCCGTTGAGGAAGAGCAGCCGTCGCATTCGAACCCTCAGGAAAACTGATGCCAGGGCAAGATAACTCAGTTTGCACGCGCCGTCCAAGCGCGGCAAAACAGTAACAAGGAGATTTCGATGACGCCGCTTTTGATCGCAGCACTTGGCTTGTTGATGGTCGCGACAGCTTTCCTGTCGGGCCTGTTCGGCATGGCCGGCGGCATGATCCTGATCGGCGTGCTGCTGGCCCTGATGCCGCTGCCGACGGCGATGGTGCTGCATGCGATCACGCAGATGGCGTCCAATGGCTGGCGCGCCTTCCTGTGGCGCGCGCATATCCGCTGGCGGCCGGTCGCGGTCTATCTGATCGGCTGCGCACTGGCGCTCGGGCTCTGGTCGCTCACCCGCTATGTGCCGGACAAGCCGATCGCGCTGTTGCTGCTCGGGGTCACGCCGTTCATGGCGCGGCTGATGCCGGCGAATTTGAAGCCGGACCCGGACAGCATCTGGCAGGGCAGTTTCTACGGCTTCATCTGCATGGGCCTGATGCTGATGACCGGCGTGTCCGGCCCATTGATGGATACGTTCTTCCTCGGCGGCAAGTTCGACCGCCGCGAGATCGTCGCGACCAAGGCGACCTGCCAGGTCGCGAGCCATCTCGTCAAGCTGGTCTATTTCGGCGGCATCATCGATCAGGCCGCGACGCTCGATCCGGTGCTGGCGCTGGTTGCGATCGCGGCCTCGATGCTCGGCACCACGCTGGCCCGGCGCATTCTGGAAGCGATGAGCGATGCGCAGTTCCGCACCTGGGCGGGACGGCTGATCACGACGGTCGCCAGCTACTACATCCTCTATGGCGGCTGGCTCCTGGTCACGCGCTCCAGCGCGATGGCATTTTGATAGAGACGGCAACTCGAACGAAGGAGGGCCCGATGACCGAGACGACAGACGCACTGGTGCTCGATCTCGTGGAATGGGTAGCGCGCGAGCCGCGGCCTTATGCCGAAGTGATCGAGACCTGGCGTACCTCATGTCCGCGGCTGACGATCTGGGAAGACGCGGTCGATCGCGGCTATGTCGCGCGCCAGCCGGTCGAAGGCCTGGGCGTGCGCGTCGCGATCACCGAATGCGGCAAGAATTTCCTGCGGGAACACGGCCGGGCGAACTGATCGTTTCGCGCGTGTGCGGGAAGTCATCACATTCGCGCGCGCCGGACCAATTCCATTGACTTCACGGCGCGACCCGACCACATTCATGCATCCGCATCCTTTTTGCGATGCGTGCAATTTCCTTAACGCGGGACCGTGCCAATGATCGACCTTCATTACTGGACCACGCCGAACGGCCACAAGATCACGATGTTCCTCGAAGAGACCGGGCTGAAGTACAAGATTTTCCCGGTGCAGATCGGCAAGGGCGAACAGTTCAAGCCGGAGTTTCTGGCGATCGCGCCGAACAACCGGATTCCCGCGATGGTCGATCATGAGCCGAAGGGCGGCGGCAAGCCGATCTCGGTGTTCGAGTCGGGCGCGATGCTGCTGTATCTGGCGGAGAAGACCGGCAAGTTCCTGCCATCAGACCTCTATGGCCGCTATGATGCGATTCAGTGGACGTTCTGGCAGATGGGCGGGCTCGGGCCGATGGCCGGGCAGAACCACCATTTCCGCAACTACGCCCAGGAAAAAATCAAATACGCCATCGACCGCTATGTGAACGAGACCAACCGGCTCTACGGCGTGCTCAACAAGCGCCTCGCCGATCGCGAATTCATCGCCGGCGATTACTCGATCGCTGACATGGCGAGCTATCCCTGGATCGTGCCCTACAAGAACCAGGAACAGAACATCGACGATTTCCCGCATCTGAAGCGCTGGCTGGAAACCATCCGCGCGCGGCCCGCGACCGAGCGCGCCTACGCGCTGGCCAAAGAGGTCAATCCGAATTTCGGCCAACCGGTCAACCGCACCGAGGAAGAGCGCCGGGTGCTGTTCGGCCAGACCGCGGCAGTGGTAAGGTAGGCTCCGCTGTCATCATCCGCGAAAGCGGATGATCGAGTAACACAAGGCGGCCGTGGTTCACACGACCGCCGCGGCGTACTGGATGCCCCGCCTGCGCGGGGCATGACAAGAAGAGCGAGCGCACGCTTGCGCTCCTCGCAATGACGGCTAGTCTGACGGCTGACATCGCACAGGTTCGGCCCGCATGACCCTCAAACTCTTCGAACTCGTCGGCACCGACGCCGCGCGCCCCTTCAGTCCGTACTGCTGGCGGACGCGGATGGCGCTGGCGCATAAGGGGCTTTCCGCGCAAACCATCCCGTGGTGTTTTACGGAAAAGGACGCGATCGCGCCGCACGGATCCGAAAGGGTGCCGGTGCTGCTCGACGGCGACACGTCTGTCGTCGATTCCTGGACGATCGCGAATTATCTCGAAGACAAATATCCGGACCGGCCGTCGCTGTTCGGCGGCGAGGGCGGCCGCGCGATGGCGCGCATGCTGAACTGGTGGGGCGATGTTACCGTGATCGGCGGCTTGTCTCCGATGATCGTCGCCGACATCCCCTTGAACCTGAAGCCGGTGGACGCCGCCTATTTCCGCAAGTCACGGGAAGTGCGCTTCGGCAAGCCGCTGGAAGAGGTGGTGGCGGACCGCGACGAGACAGTCGAGGGCTTTCGCAGATCGCTCGACCCGTTGCGGCTGACCTTGAAGACGCAATCCTATCTCGGCGGCGAGCAGCCGAACTACGCGGATTACATCGTGTTCGGCGGGTTTCAGTGGGCGCGCGTGGTCAGCCCGTTCAAGCTGCTCAGGGAAGACGATCCGGTCTATGCCTGGCGCGAGCGGCTGCTCGACGCGTTCGACGGCATGGCGCGCAAATCGCCGGGATATGCGGTGTAGGTACGCCGTCGAATTCATTTGTCAGTGCCCGCTATAGCTCGGCGGCCGCCGCCCGATCCAGGCGGCCAGGCCTTCGCGGAGGTCGCTGGTCGGCACCATGGCGGCGAACTGCTCGCTCTCGACCTGCAGTCCTTCGCCGATGGCCATGTTCAATCCGCGGGTAACGGCGGTGATGATGCTGGCGACCGCAAGCGGCGAGTGACGCAGGATGCGGCCTGCCAGTTGGCGCGCCGCCGGCAGCAGTTCATCATGCGGCACGATGGCGTTGATGAGCCCGATCTCCAGTGCCCGCGCGGGTGAAAAGGCATCGCCGGTCAACAGCAGCTCCAGCGCGCGCTTGCGGCCGGCCAGCCGCGGCAGGCGCTGGGTTCCGCCGAAGGTCGGCGGCATGCCGAGATTGATTTCCGGTTTTGCAAATTGCGCCCGGTCGCTGGCGATGGCCAGATGCACCGCCTCGGTGATCTCGCATCCGCCGCCGAATGCCAGGCCATTGACCGCGGCGATCACGGGTTTTCGGAACGCTTCAAGACGCGCCGTCATCGCCTGTCCGCGCCGGACAAAGTCGCGTATCGCCGTATTCGGGCCATGCCGAACGGTTCCTGAAAATTCCCTGATGTCGGCGCCTGCCGAGAACGCCCGCTCGCCGGCGCCGGTGAGGATCACGGCGCCAATGCCGGCATCGGTCTCGATCGTGTCGAGCGCGGCCATCAGGCGGTCGATCAGATCGTAGTTCAGCGCATTGAGTTTGTCGGGGCGGTTGAGCGTGATCAGGGCGATCGCGTCTTTGGTTTCGATCAGCACGGCGTCGGACATGATGGTCTCCGCAAATGTCGGTGTCGATCGCACCGTAGGCGCGGCTTCACATTGTGTATATTCACTGGTCGGTATACATAGAGCTATGGCGAAATCGGAAACTCCGACGCGCGAGCGGATCGTGTCGGCGGCAAACGCGCTGTTCTACGCTGACGGTATCCGCGGCGTGAGCGTTGACGCCGTGGCGGCGAAGGCCGGCGTCACCAAGCGGACGCTGTACTATCATTTCAAGAGCAAGGATGACCTCGTGGCGGCCTATCTGGCCGGCCGCGATCAGCCCAATCTCGCGCTGTTCAAGCAATGGTTCGCCGAGGCCGATGGCGGCTTGCCGGTAAAAATCGAACGGATTTTTCGCAATCTCGCCCGCTCGGCCCGGCATCCCAAATGGAAGGGGTGCGGCTTCCTGCGCACCTCGGCGGAGCTGGCCAACATGCCCGGCCATCCCGCGATGAAGATCGGCGCCGCCCACAAGAAGAAGTTCGAGCACTGGCTGCGCGCGACGTTCGAGGCCGCCGGGATCGCCGAAGCATCGCAGCTCGCCCGGCAGATATTGCTGTTGCTGGACGGGTCGTTCGCCGTCGTCCTGCTGCACCGCGATCCCAGTTATATGGAGACCGCAGGTCAAGCCGCGCATGCGCTGACCAAGGCGGCACTGCCGGGGCGGGGGAAATCGCGGGTGCGGCGGGTGTAGTAGCCCGTCATTGCGAGCGAAGCGAAGCAATCCATGCCTCGCCCGCGGCGATATGGATTGCTTCGTCGCTTCGCTCCTCGCAATGACGGTCACAACGGACGCGCAAACCCACCACGCGTTCGCAGCACCTCAAGCACCGCACCGAGATCATCCACCACCGCCGCGCATCGCGCGCGCGACTCGTCCGTCGGCGGCACCATATCCGGCACCATGATCGTGATCGCGCCGGCAGCATGCGCGGATGTCACGCCATGATTGGAATCCTCGACGGCGACGCAGAACTCCGGGTTCAGGCCAAGCCTGGACGCCGCCAGCAGATACAGATCAGGACTCGGCTTGCCGCGCGTGACGTCGTCGCGAGTCAGGATATGGTCGAAACGGCTGCGGATTCCGGCCAGCGTCAAATGCGCATCCGCCGTGCGACGCGACGACGAGGTCACGATTGCCATCGGGCATTCGCTTCCTTGCAGCGCATCGAGCAATTCGACGGCGCCGCGCTTCAGCGGCAGGCCGGCGCTAAGAATTTCGTCGCGCCGTGCGATGAAGGCCTCGTTGATCGCGGGTAGCGGAAAGTCCTCGCCATAGCGCGCATGGAGCATGGCCTCGCAGTCCGGACCGGGCAGGCCGACCATCGCATGGCAAAGCGTCTCGACATCGTCGGTATAACCGAACGCGCCGAGCGCCGAGACCAGGCTGTCGAAGTAAACCCGCTCGGTGTCGAGCAGCGTTCCATCCATGTCGAGCAGAACGGCCCGGATGTCCCATTCGCCGGTCACGTCGCGGCCGCGCTCGAGGCGCGCGCCGCCGCCTTGCGCAGGCAAGCCGGGCACAGGCAATCGCTGCCGTCCAGCGGCATCGGCATCCGGAAAGCTTCCTCGCTGCACCAGCACGGCCCGGACAGGCTGCAGGAGAACTCGGTGCCGCAGCCGGCGCAGGCGAGGCGCCGCGAGGGAGGGTTGTCTGACCGACTTGTCATGAAACGAGGCGTTTTCTAACCGGGTTTTAATTCGGGGTTCATCCCGAAAGGCGTTATGATCGCGCAAATCATATACCGGGGACGTGCTGAGGGAAATCCGATGGCCCGCGATTCGCAAGCCGCATTGGTGGCGCTCAATCGCTTCGGATTCGGCGCGCGCGGCGGCGCATCCGGCGATTTCGTCAACGCGGCATCCGATCCCCGCGGCTTCGTCAGGGCGGAAATGAGCCGGCCCAACGGCGTGCTGCTCGAAGTACCGGGCCTGCAGTCGACTGCGGCGCTCGGCAAGGCGGTATTCGACTATCAATTCGAGATCCAGCAGGCGCGTGACGCGGCTGCCAAATCCGCGCCGTCAGCCGCGACCGAGGGACCGCAACCGCCTGTCGATGCGAAAGGGCAACGGCGAAACCTGTCGCTCAACAGCATTGCCATGGACATGGCGCCGAGGGAGCTGCCGGCGAAGCCGCAGGAAAACGCCAATGCGTCGATGCCGCCTCCCCAGGCGGTATCGCCCGAGACGATGCAGCCCGCCGCGCCAATGCCGCCGCCGCAACCGCTCAACATCATCCAGAAGACGTTTCGCGCCGAAGCGCTGGCGCGGCTGCAGCGGGCCATCATCGCCGATTGCGGGTTCACCGAGCGGCTTGTCGTGTTCTGGTCCAATCATTTTTGCATCTCCGCCAACAAGGGCGGGGTGGCGCGGATGTGGGCGGGCTCGTTCGAGCGCGAAGCGATCCGGCCCTTCGTGCTCGGGCGCTTCGCTGACATGCTGAAGGCGGTCGAGCAGCATCCGGCGATGCTGTTCTTTCTCGACAACCAGCAATCGCTGGGACCGGATTCGCGCGCCGGGAAAAACCGCAACCGCGGCCTGAACGAAAATCTCGCGCGCGAAATCCTGGAACTGCATACGCTCGGCGTCGGCGGCGGCTATTCCCAGGACGACGTGACGTCGCTGGCGCGCATCATCACGGGGTGGACCTATGCCGGACGGCAGGGCCAGCTCGGCGTGCCCGGCACCTTCGTCTTCAACGCCAATGCGCACCAGCCGGGCGCGCAGCGCGTGATGGGCAAGAGCTACGAGGCCGATGGCGTGGCGCAGGGCGAGGCGGTGTTGGCGGATATCGCGCGCCACCCCTCGACTGCAAAATTCATCGCCACCAAATTCGTCCGTCATTTCGTCGCCGACGATCCGCCGCCGGCGCTGGTGGCGCGGCTGGCCGATGTGTTCGGCAAGACCGACGGCGATCTCAAGGCGCTGGCGACGGCGCTGGTTGATTCCGAAGAAGCCTGGAAGGCGCCGCTGACCAAAGTGCGCTCGCCGTATGAATTCCTGGTCGCGTCCGGCCGCTTGCTGGCGCAAATCCCCGGCGACCCCGGCCGCTATCTCAACGGCCTTAACGTGCTGGGTCAGCCATTATGGGCGCCCGCCGGCCCGAACGGTTTTCCCGACAGCAATGCGGCATGGGCCGCGCCTGAAGGCATGAAGTTGCGGCTCGATATATCGGCGCAAATCGCCTCGCGCTTCGCCGACACCATCGATCCGCGCGACCTGCTTGAACTTGTCGCCGCCGACGCGGCGTCGATGGAAACAAGGCGCACGGTCGAGCGCGCGGAATCGCGGCAGCAGGCGCTGGCGCTGCTATTGATGTCGCCGGAATTCCAGAGGAGATGACGCCAATGGAAACGACACCAAGGGAAACGACAACGGATTGCTGCTGCGAAAGCCCGACATCCCCTTCGCGCCGCGCCGTGCTGCTCGGCGGCGCTTCCTTTGCGGCCTGGGCTTATTTGCCGAAATTCGCGCGTGCTGCCGATGGTCGCGATCCACGTCTGGTCGTCGTCATCCTGCGCGGCGCGCTGGACGGCCTTGCGACCGTCGCCCCCATCGGCGATCCCGATTATGCCGGCCTGCATGGCTCGATCGCGCTGACGTCGAGCGGACCCAACGCCGCGCTGATGCTGGATTCGTTCTTCGCGCTGCATCCGGCGATGCCTGAGTTTGCGCGGATGTACCGCGACAAGAAGGCCGCGGTGATTCACGCGGTCGCGACCTCCTATCGCGAGCGCTCGCATTTCGACGGGCAGGACGTGCTCGAAAGCGGCTTTGCCGGTCCGGGCCGGGTGCAGTCGGGCTGGCTCAACCGCGCGCTGGAAAGCTTGCCGAAGGGCGAGCGGGTGACGAGCGCGCTCGGCGTCGGCCCGACCACGCCGCTGGTGCTACGTGGTGCGGCGCCGACCGTCGGCTGGACTCCGGTGGCGCTGCCGCAGGCCGCCGAGGACACCGCGATGCGCCTGATCGAACTCTACCGCCACCGCGATCCCGCATTGGCGGCGGCGTTGACGCAGGGGCTCGCGCTCGACAAGGCGGCGCAAGGCGACGACATGAAGCCGAAGCCGGGCACCAATGGCGCAGGTGCGATGCGGCTGGTGGCGCGCGGCGCCGCCAAGCTGATGGCGGCCGACGACGGCCCGCGGATCGGCGCGCTCGCTTTCGACGGCTGGGATACCCATGCCAATGAAGGCGGACCGGTCGGACGTCTGGCGCAGCTGCTGTCGGGCCTCGACGGCGCGCTCGCGGAATTCGAAAGCGGGCTGGGGTCACGCTGGCGCGACACGGTCGTGGTCGTCGTCACCGAATTTGGCCGCACCGCGCGCATCAACGGCACCGCAGGCACCGACCACGGCACCGGCACCGTGGCGCTGCTCGCCGGCGGCGCGGTGAAGGGCGGCCGGGTGATCTCGGACTGGCCCGGCCTGAAGGTAGCCAATCTCTATCAGGCCCGCGACCTCGCCCCGACCACGGACCTCCGCGCCATCATGAAAGGCGTGCTGCAGGACCAATTTGGTCTCGCCGAGCGCGTGCTGGCGGAGACGGTGTTCCCGGACAGCGCATCGGTGAAGCCGATGAAGGGGCTGGTGGGGTGATTGTGTCGTCCCGGCCTTGAGCATCTAGCACTCGTCGTCCCGGCCTTGAGCCGGGACCCATACGCCGCGGCCCGCGTTGTTGGAAAAGGAAGACAACGTCCAGTGCGCAAAACAATTACTGCCGGTGGTTATGGGTCCCGGCTCAAGGCCGGGACGACATCGTGGATATTTCGGGGCTTACCCCTTCGTAATCGCATCGATCTCCGCCAGTTCCTGCGGGCTCAGCGTCCAGCTGATCGCTTTCACGTTCTGCTCGACCTGTTCGACGCGGGTGGCGCCGGCGATGACGCTGGAGACTTGCGGGTGCGAGGCGAGCCAGGAGAAGGCGAGCTCGAGCATGGTGTGGCCGCTCTTGTCGGCGAAGGCCTGCAGCTTCTCGACGATGTCTTCATTACGCGGCGTGACGTAACGCTCCTTGAGCGCAGGGGCTTTTGCAAAACGCGTATCGTCGGGCGCGGCGGCGCCGCGCTTGTATTTGCCGGTGAGCAGGCCGCTTGCCAGCGGGAAGAATGGCAGCAGGCCGAGCTTGTACTCCTGGGCTGCGGGCAGCAGATCCTTTTCGATGTCGCGCACCACGAGGCTGTATTCGTCCTGGCAGGAGACGAAGCGGTTGACGTTCATCTGCCGCGCGACCAGTTCGGCTTCTGCAATGCGCCAGGCCGGAAAATTCGAATTGCCGATGTAGCGGACCTTGCCCTGGCGGACGAGATCGTCGAGCGCGCGCATGGTCTCCTCGATCGGCGTCAAGGGATCGTAATCGTGCTGCTGGTAGAGATCGATGTAGTCGGTCTTCAGCCGTGTCAGGCTGGCCTCGACCGCGGACATGATGTAGCGGCGCGAAGCGCCCTGCTTGGTGCCGTCCGTGCTCATCGGCTTGGAATATTTCGTCGCCAGCACGATGTCCTTGCGGCGGTCGCCGAGCACGGTGCCGAGCACGGTCTCGGAGCCGCCCATCCCCGCATAGATGTCGGCGGTGTCGAACAGGGTGATGCCAAGGTCGATCGCCTTGTGGATCACCTTGCGCGAGGTTTCGAGGTCGGTGCGCTGGCCGAAATTGTTGCAGCCGAGGCCGACGGCGGAAACGCGCAGGCCGGAGCCGCCGAGATTGCGAATTTGCATGGGAGATCCTGTGGGGTGGGCGAGGAGGCCGCATTGTGGCCTGCGCACCCCTGAGCCCGCAAGATGCGGTCTGACCGCGCACGGCATGCCTGAGCGGCAGTTCCGGCGTAGCTCGGCGTCAAGGGTATGAAAGTGCTGCGAAAAAGATGCGGCCCCGGTCAGACGCGGCGACTGACGGGGGCCGCTGGGGGCGCGTGATCCGAGACGGGGGGCCTGATCAAACGCAGTCGCAACCTAACCGGGCTTTGTTACGCCCCGGTGACATCTGGATTTATCCACAGGCTGTTCAGAACACCTTGCGATAGACGACAATCCCGGTCTTCTCCGCCACCTTGTCGTAAAGCTGCATCGCGGTGTGATTTGTGTTGTAGGTGAACCAGTACACGCGCGGCGATCCGGCGAGCCTGGCCTGTTGGTAGACGCCGTTGATCAGCGCGCGGCCGACACCCTTGCCGCGCGCGGCTTCGCTGGTGAACAGATCCTGCATGTAGAACGTCGGCTCGATCGCGGTGGTTGAGCGGTGAAGCAGATAATGCGCCAGCCCGAGCAGTTCGCCGTCGCGTTCGGCCACCAAGGCGTGCACCGGCTCGTAGGCATCGAAGAAGCGCGCCCACGTCATCGCGGTGATGGCGGGATCGAGCGCGGTCGGTCCCGTCCGCTCGTAGAACGCGTTGTAGCCGTCCCACAAAGGCAGCCATTTTGCGTAGTCCTGTCTTGTGACAAAACGAATCGTTACATCGCCGGGCATGTTTGATTCCGTATTCGGGAAGGGAGCGGCGTCGTCGACGCGCTGGCTGATAGCGCCAGCCTACAGGCGGCACGGCAACGGATCAATCGGGCGGAGGCTTTGCCGCGTCGCTGCTGCTATTCGGCGGCGCGCAGGTGCCGCGCCAGGCTGCGTTCGCCGCCGCCGCGCAGCGAGCGGTAGTAGTCGGCATTGCCGATGTCGTCGGTATGGCGGACGAGGTCGGTGACCGGCGTATAGCTCAGCATGCGCCCGCCATCGGGCAGCGCCGTGCAGGAAAAGCGCAGCACCTGTCCGTCAGCCATCTTGATGTTGATCGGCGTCGAATCGCCGGCCCGCATCATCTCGGTGCGCTGCGCGATGAAGAGGCTCAATTCGTCTTCCGGCAGTTCGTAGGCGCCGGTGTCGCGGCCGTGATACATCAGCGCGATGAACGGCGGCTTGGCGTCGGCCTGCTCGTCGGACAGCGAAAAATAGTCGCGAAAGGCGCGGTTGATGAATTCGGCGCGGGTGTCGGAATCGAGCAGCACGATGCCGATATCGACCTGGTCGAGCGCGGCCGACAGCCGCATCGCGGTGGCATGGTGCTTCTGCTCCCAGGCGAAGGCGTCGATCCATTTCTGCCGCAGCAGCCCGGTGATCACAGCGGTTCCGACCGCGGTCGCCGCCAGCAGCAGCATGCGCATCAGGTCGGAGGCGTCATAGCCCGGCACGGCGCGATGATTGAGGAAGAACAGCGCCGAGGACACGACGGCAATCGCGGCGCTGGTCAGGCCGGAGGCGAGCCCGCTGATGGAACTGGCTAATGCCACGATGCAGACGAACAGCGGTGCGGGGTTCGGGACAGCAATGACATAGCGGTCGACAAGGAAGGCGGCGAGCGCCGTCGCTGTCGTCAGAGCCGGACCGGAGATGGCGCGCCAGTCGAACTGCATGCCGGTTCTCGCTGCCTCCCAAGGCGTTGATCGAGCGGCCGTTTGAGGCCGTTCCCGTTGCGTCGAGAATAAGGCACGCAGTGTGACGGATGTTTCGTTTTGCGGCGGGTTTTCTTTTTTTGTCATTAAGACAGGGTTGACTGCCTGCGCAAAGCTTTCGCGTTTTTGAATTCAAATGCTATGCGAAACTGCTGGAACCGGGCTCCGTGCCCGCTTGTTGGCGCACGAAATTCAAGAGGACATGATGCCGACCGTCTCCCCGCAGATCCTGCCGATATTGATGCTGTTCGCCTCCAACGTCTTCATGACCTTTGCCTGGTACGGCCATCTCAAATTCAAGCAAAGCCCGCTGGTGCTGATCATTCTGGCGAGTTGGGGGATCGCGTTCTTCGAATACTGGCTGGCGGTGCCGGCCAACCGCTGGGGCAGCGCGGTCTATTCGGCAGCCCAGCTCAAGACCATGCAGGAAGTGATCACGCTGATCGTGTTCGCGGCATTCTCGACGCTGTATCTGAAGGAGCCGCTGGCCTGGAATCACGCTCTGGGTTTTCTCTTGATTGCCGGCGGGGCGTTTTTGATTTTCCACAAATGGGGGTAACTCTCAAAGACCGGTGATCGAGCGGTAATGATCGAGCAGGCTCTTGCCGGAATCATAGATGATGTTGGCGATGCGCTAATCGTCGTCCGGGCCGACGACGTGAACCAGGATCCGGTGCGGCTGGCCGCGATGCTCGATCTCGACGCGGATGGTGGCCGGCCCCATCTCGTCGCCGGAATGGTGCTCGACCTTGCCGACCTTGATCTCGGCGCCCGGCAACACGCCCCAGCCGAAGAAGGCGTTGAGCAGCGGGCCCATCGTCTGGTTCTTCGGATATTGCCGCGGCGCCTGCATCAACCGGCGCATGCCGGGCGAGAACAGCGCGTAGAAGTCGTCGTTGCCAAGCGGGGTTTTGGCGGCGTGCAGGCGCGCCTGCTTGTAATAGGTAGTTTCGACGAATTCCCTGACGCTGAGGCCGCCGCACTCGGCGCGGCCGGGCCGCGTGGCGGCGAGCAGTGTCAGGGCTCCGGACAGGGCGAAAACAAACTGGCGCCGGTTCATGCGTTGCGTGTCCGAAAACGGTTGGACCTTGCCTTTGGTCGCAGCTTCCCGTTCACGCGTTCATCTGCGTTGGGCGTCTAGAGCGTTTTCCAGCGAAGTGGACACCGGTTCGCGTCAAGAAAACGCGTCAAATCAAGAATCTAGAGCCCCGTTCCGATTCTATCGGAACGGAAAAGGCTCTAGTCACTTTGCAGAGGGCGCCACCCGCAGGATCCGCCCGTTGGAGCTGTCGGTCAGCAGCCACAGGGCGCCGTCCGGGCCTTGCCTGACGTCGCGAATCCGCTCGTGCAGATTTTGCAGCAGGCGCTCTTCGCCCGCGACGCCGTTGCCGTTCAGCGACAGGCGCACCAGCATGCTGCCGGACAGCGCGCCGACGAACAGGCTGCCGGACCATTTTGGAAACAGCTTGCCGGTATAGAACAGCATGCCGGATGGTGAGATCGACGGCACCCAGTATTTGACCGGCTGCTCCATGCCGTCTTTGGCGGTACTTTTATGGATCTTGGCGCCGCTGTATTCGAGGCCGAAGCCGATCACCGGCCAGCCGTAGTTCTTGGCCTTGCCGATGATGTTGAGCTCATCGCCGCCGCGCGGGCCGTGCTCGATTTCCCAGACGTCGCCCGACGCCGGGTTGATCGCGAGGCCCTGTCCGTTGCGGTGGCCGTAACTCCAGATTTCCGGCTTGGCGTCGGCGCGGCCGATGAACGGGTTGCCGGCGGCGGCCGATCCATCCGGTGCGATCCGGATCACCTTGCCGAGATGATTGCCGAGCTCCTGGGCCTGGTCGCGATGTGAACTATGGTCACCCAGCGTCACGAACAAATTGCCGTCGTCGGCCTGCGCGATGCGGCAGCCATAATGATACCCTGATGACAGCGGCCCTTCCTGGCGGAAGATGATTTTGGTTTCGTCGAGGCGGCCGCCGCCGTCGTTGAGTTTGGCGCGCGCGATCGCGGTACGGCCGCCGCCGCTGGTCCGCTCCGCAAAGCAGAAATAGATCGTCTTGTTTTGCGCATAGGATTTGTCGATCGCGACGTCGAGCATTCCGCCCTGGCCGGACGCCCACACGTCGGGTACGCCCTTGAGCGGCGGCGACAGCTGCCCTTCCGCCGATACGATACGAATGCGGCCCGGCCGTTCGGTCACCAGCATCCTGCCGTCGGGGAGGAAGGCGAGCGACCATGGATTGACCAGGCCCCTTGCGAAGGTGCGCACTTCGAGGCTGCCCGCGGACGACGGAAACTCCGTCTCTTCGCCGCGGGTGCCGGTGGCGATCACCAATGTCGCGGTCAGCAGGATCGCTGCCGTCAGCGCCACGGTCACAAGTCCGACAGGTGTCTTCATCATCGTTCACCCGCGATGCCAATCATCGCGCGTTGCTCTCGGAAAAGGTCCAATCAAATGCCGAAAGTCACGCCGGAATCGGCATGGCCATGGTCACCTTGATCGAGAGCACTGTCAGCGCAACGACGAGGCACAGCGACAGCGTACCGATCGCCAGAGTGGCGGCAATGGCGTTGGTCAGTCGGGGAGACGCAACGGGCGCAGGACGGCTTTCGAAGCCGACCGTGCCGGGCGACCGTATCATGGGTCTAAATCCTTCAAGACGCGGGCGAATCACCCGCGACATCGGGGAATTTCACAATCGTGGCCGGCAATATTGGGGCGTCCAGAGCCCGAACATGGCGAAATCACGGCAAAGGTTAAGGTTATTCCCGCTGTCCTTAACCTTTGGAGGCCTCTTCAAGCGAACGTGAATCGGCCCGCGCCTTAAGCTCCGGCGGCGACGCTGGCGGGATCATCGACCTCGGCATCCGGCCGCCAGTCCATGGTCACGAAACCGGGGGTCTGTTCGACCCGGCGCAGCCAGGCGCGGATCGCGGGGAAGGTCGCAAGGTCAAAGTCGCAGCGGTCGGCGACATGGGTGTAGCCGTACAGCGCGATGTCGGCGACGGTGAGCTGGTCAGCGGCAAAATAGGCCCGGGTCTTGAGATGGTTTTCCATCACTTGAAGCGCGGCATAGCCGCGCTCCATCCAGTCCTCCAATGCGTGGGTCTGCAGGTCGCGGCCGCCCTTGACCAGCGACAGCCAGAAATAGGCCGCGCCGAGATTGGGCTCCAGCGCATGCTGTTCGAAGAACATCCACTGCAGCGCCTCCGCGCGCTCGACCCGCGATTCCGGCGCCAGCGAGGTGCCGCCGGCGACGTACCAGAGGATGGCGTTGGATTCGGCGAGGTAGCGTCCCTCGGCGACTTCCAGCAGCGGCACCTGTCCGCTCGGGTTCATCGCCAGAAAATCCGGCGTGCGGCTTTCGCCGCGCAGGATGTCGACTTCGATCGCGCAATACGGCGCTTTGAGCAGCGACAGCGCAAGGCGGACCTTGTAGCTGTTGCCGGAGCGCTGCATCGAATAGAGCTTGTACATCGTATGAATTTCAATCGATCCGTTGGACGTCTATCGCGCGCGGATCGCCGCAACGCGGTTAAACAATGATGCCGTTATGGTTGCGTCGCAAGACCCGCATTATGGAAAAAGTCGAAAACCTCTACCGCACTGCACGCGCGCAGAACGCCATGCCTCGACGCAGGGATCACGTGGTCGGGATCTGTGATCGGAACGCTTCAAGCTTTCGCGATGTCGTCGATGCGTGCAGGCGCGGATTTTGAAATCGCTGCGAGATGGATCGACGTCTATTCTGAATTGACCTCGGAGCAATCCATCGCGGCACCTGATCGCGTCGGAGGGCCATACCCGGCGCGGCGTGCGGGCCGGGGATGGCCGTTGCCAAGACCGTCGCCAAGACCGTCGCGGCCGCGCCGGTTTCCTTGGCCAGATATGAGTCATTTCGGCGCAGAATTTTTCCAAATATTGCGCCGATCGAGCCTGCGACCCCGTAAAATTTGAGCCTTTCGGGCCAAGCTTCTTGCGATGCGGCGCTGAGCGCTTTAGGGTGCGCCGATCCCAACATTTGGAATCACGGATCATTCCCGAAACGGGCACGAAGTGTGCCCACTCATGCCATTCCCAGGAGATGATGATGCCTTTTCTGTCCGCTGCGCTCGACCGTGTGAAGCCGTCCGCGACGATCGCGGTCACGGATAAAGCACGCGCGCTGAAAGCGGCCGGCCGCAACGTCATCGGCCTTGGCGCTGGCGAGCCCGATTTCGACACGCCCGCCAACATCAAGCTGGCGGCGATCCATGCCATCGAAGCCGGCAAGACCAAGTACACCGCGGTCGACGGCATTCCCGAGCTGAAGGAGGCGATCATCGCCAAGTTCCAGCGCGAGAACGGCCTGACCTACAAGCCGAACCAGGTCATCGTCGGCACCGGCGGCAAGCAGGTGCTCTACAACGCGCTGATGGCGACCATCAATCCGGGCGACGAGGTCATCATCCCCGCGCCCTATTGGGTGAGCTATCCGGAAATGGTGGCGCTGGCCGGCGGCGTGCCGGTGTCCGTGGTGTGCACGGCGGCGCAGGGCTTCAAGCTGCAGCCCGACGCGCTGGAAAAGGCGATCACGCCGAAGACCAAATGGATCATCCTCTGTTCGCCGTCGAACCCGACCGGCGCTGCCTACTCGCGCAGCGAGCTGCAGGCGATCACCGACGTGCTGGTGAAGCACCCCCATGTCTGGGTGATGACCGACGACATGTACGAGCACCTGGTCTATGACGACTTCGTGTTCACCACGCCGGCGCAGATCGAGCCGAAACTGTACGACCGCACGCTGACGGTGAACGGCGTATCGAAGGCCTATTGCATGACCGGCTGGCGCATCGGCTATGCCGGCGGCCCCGCCGAACTGATCAAGGCGATGGCGACGATCCAGTCGCAGTCGACCTCGAACCCGTCGTCGATCTCGCAGTGGGCGTCGGTCGAGGCGCTGAACGGTCCGCAGGACTTCATCCCCGCGAACAACAAGGTGTTCAAGGAACGCCGTGACCTTGCGGTGTCGATGCTGAACCAGGCCAAGGGCATCGAATGCCCGCGGCCCGAGGGCGCGTTCTACGTCTATCCGTCCTGCGCCGGCACCATCGGCAAGACCTCGCCGTCCGGCAAGGTGATCGCGAATGACGAGGACTTCGTCACCGAGCTGCTGGAGACTGAGGGCGTTGCCGTGGTGCAGGGTTCCGCGTTCGGACTTGGCCCGGCGTTCCGGATCTCCTACGCCACCAAGACAAGCGATCTCGAAGACGCCTGCAAACGCATCCAGCGCTTTTGCGGCAATTTGCGGTAGCGCGTTTTCGAGCGAAGTGGAATCCGGTTCGCGTTAAGAAAACGCGTCAGAAAAAATAGCGCGTTTTCGAGCGAAGCCTGTTCCGCACATGATGCGGGACAGGTTCCGGTTTGTGTCCCAAAATTTCTGTCAAAGAAAACGCGCAAAGAAAACACGTCCGAAAAAAGGCGTGTCAAATCACATCACGCGTAGACCGTATGATGTTTTGAAGTCTTCTTTTTGCAAAGCGCCATGTTTTGAACACGGCGCTTCCTTCCTGTCCCCCGCACATTCAGTTCATCAAGTGGGGACGACACATGCTTTTCGGAAAACGCCTTACGACCTTCAGCATCGCCATCGCGGCGCTGATTACGCCGATCGCGAGCGCAGATGCAGCACCGCCGGTTCGCGCCGGCGTCCTGCAATGCCAGGGCGGCCAGAATGTCGGCTATGTCGTCGGCTCCGTGACCAGCCTCGAATGCGTGTTCAAGAGCGAAGGCCGCCGGCCGGAACCCTACATTGCAACCGTGCGCCGCTACGGCCTCGATCTCGGCATCACCGCGCAGACGCAATTGGCCTGGGCGGTGAATGCGCCGAACAGCCGGGTCAGCCGCGGCGATCTCGCCGGCAGTTATGGCGGCGTCGGCGCCAACGCGTCGGTCGGTATCGGCGGTGGCGGCAACTTCCTCGTCGGCGGTCCGGCCAATTCCTACGCGCTGCAGCCGCTCAGCGTGCAGGGCCAGACCGGGCTGAACGTCGCCGCCGGGATTGCCGACATCCAGCTGGAGCCGTTCCGCGGCTATGCCCCCCCGCGCCGTCACCACCGCCGGCACCATCGCCGCGGCTGAAGATAGTTTTGATGAAAAAGGCCCGCGGGAGCGGGCCTTTTTTGTTTTGGGCCGTCATTCCGGGGCGCGAAGCGAACCCGGAATCTCGAGATTCCCCGATGCGCAATTGCGCATCTGAGGTTCGCGCTTTCGCGCGCCCCGGAATGACGGTTGAATAAATCGACGCCCGCCAAATCTGGAACCGCTGCGGATGTTGTGCCATAGAATGGCGCGCACCGCTTGGCTGCGCCTTTCTCAACTCTCTTCTCGCACCACATCGTTTCAGCCGGAGATTTCCTCATGCGTCGCTCCCTCATTCTCGCCGCTGCCGCCATCACCATGTGGGCCGCTTCGATCGCCGGCGCCGATGCGCAGCAGGTGGCGCGGGTGCAGGTCGGCGTTCTCGAATGCCGCGGCGGCGCCAGCGTCGGCTTCATCGTCGGCTCCGTGACCAATCTCGGTTGCGTGCTGCGCGCCGACGGCATGCCGGAAGACCGTTACGTCGCCACCATCCGTAAAGTGGGTCTCGATCTCGGCATTACCCAGGAATCCGCACTGGCCTGGGGCGTGTTTGCGCCGTCGGCGCAGCTCGGGCCGGGCGGCCTCTCCGGCAATTATGTCGGCGCGCAGGGCAGTGCCACGCTCGGCGTCGGCGTCGGCGGCAACGTGCTGGTCGGCGGTTCGGCAAACTCGATCGCGCTGCAGCCGCTGAGCCTGCAGGGCCAGGTCGGCGTCAGCATCGCCGCCGGATTGGAAAGCCTGGAACTTCGGCCCGGGCGGTAAATTCGATCAACGGGAATAAAAAAGAGCCCGCGTGAAGCGGCCCTTTTTTTCCCAGTCAGTATTTGGCGACGCCGCCGTAATTGCCGAGCCTGTAATTGATGCCAAGCTTGACGGCGTGAACGTCGACATTCGCTTCAGATGCGATTCCGTTCGCATTGCTGCCAATGCTGGTGTTGCTGACGGTCTTGATGTTGTCGAACCTCAGATAGTTGTATTCGGCTTTCCACGACCAGTTGTCGAGGAATGCGTTTTCGATGCCCGCGCCGGCGGTCCAGCCAAGCCGCGTTACCTCGGCATCATTGCGCGGACTGAAGATTGGTATTGTTAATGCGTAGGTCTCGTGCATCAGCGCAGCGCCGCCCTTGCCGTACAGCATCCAGCGGCCCCAGGAATAGCCGAGGCGGCCGGTCAAAATCCCCATCCAGTCGATTTTGACATCGAAAGTCTGTGCCACAATCGCTGCTGGATCTATGACGGAACTGCGGGCGCGATGTCGCGTGCCGGCAATGTCGGCTTCCAATCCCATGATCCAGTTGCCCGCCTGCCGATTGAAGCCGACCTGTCCGCCGCCACTAAAGCCGCTGGCATTCTGGGTGAAGCCTGGCGTGAAGACGACGCCGCCGCGAAAAGTGGTCTGGAATTCTCGCTCGACACCTGCCCAGCCGGCATGCGCACCGACATACAGTCCAGTCCAGTCGTAAACCGCGGCGGCCGGCGCCGCTTTGTAGACAGGCTGTTGTCTGATGCCGGTGGCGAGCACAGGTCCGCCAAACCTGTAATTGATGCCGGCTTTGACAGCGTGGATGTTCACGTCGGTGCGCGACGTTGCCGCGCCAAACGTGTTGACGGAGAAAAGATTGCTGATGCTGTCGTTTGCATCAAAGCGCATGTAATTGTATTCGGCCTTCCAGGACCAGTTATCCAGAAAGGCGTTTTCGACACCTGCACCGACCGTCCAGCCAAGGCGGGTAACCTTGGCGTCGCGATAGGAAGGGTCGGATGCCAGCAAGCCGGGAGCGGCCAAGCGATAGGTCTCTTGCATCGTTGCGGCGCCGCCCTTGCCGTACAGCATCCAGCGGTCCCAGGCATAGCCGACGCGCCCGGTCAGGCTCGCAGTCCAATCGATCGACACGTCGTACGTTTGGGTAAGGAGAGGAAGGGTGGGCATTGCGACGGTTGTGGCCCTGCGCAGGTCTGTTCCCGAAATATCGGCTTCCAGTCCCCAGACCCAGTTGCCCGTCTGCTGATTGAAACCGACCTGCCCACCCCCCAGGAATCCATTGGAATTTTGACGGAAGCCAGGGTTGACGATCACGCCAAGGATGTTGGTTGGCTCGAACGTGCGGTCGGCGCTCGCCCAGCCGACGTGGCCGCCTATGTACAGGCCGGTCCAGTCGTAAACGGTGGCGATCGGCATCGCCTTATAGGCCGGGCGCGATCCGAGATCGGCTGCGAACGCAGCGGCGATGCTGCCCCATGAGATGGCTGCGGCTGCAAGCGTCGTCCGCGATAGATGATGCATGATGTCGCCCCCGAACAATTCTGCGGATGAGTCCTGATCCTGAATCGTCGGGTCCGGGTTCACCAATTCCTGTTTCATTCTTACCAAGGCCGCAATAATCGCCTTGTCCTGGTTGGCCTTCGATTTTGCACCGCGTGGCATCGCTTCCTGATTGCTGGCGAGCGTTGCAATCGCGCCACGGGTTGCGAAACTGGCTGGCACAATTGGTTTAACTGGCACTGTCTGGATCGTGCCGATGCAGCTATTTTGACTTGATCGGGATCTGCTCGAAGCGAAGCGAATTTTGAGGGCATCGCAGGCGGTGGACGTTGATGAGTTGGGCGGAATGGCCGTTGGCGGCAGGATTCAGAAAGTTGTTTTTGCGTCGGAGCAACTTCCGTCCCATCTGAAAGATCAGGAAAAATTCTCGCTTTGGCAGGATCAATGGAACGCGCTTTACGGTTCGGTCGATCTGAAGCGTGCGGAAGACCGCCCGTTCGCGGTGAACCTTGAATTCGCGCCGATCGGCGCGGTCGGTAGCGATCGGCTCGACGGCAGCATCGATGGGATGAGACGCAGCCAGCGCGACGTCGCTTCCGATAGTGCGGACAATTTTTGCGTCGCGCTTCATAACGGTCGCTCCGATATAATCAGCATCCAGAACGGGCAGGAGGGCAACCGCGACGCAGCGGTGCTTTTGACCGCCGAACCGGGCGAGATGCTCAGAGGTCCGGAGAATGGTTGGTATGCGATCAATATTTCGCGCGCCCGGCTTCTTGCATTGGTCCCAAACGCTGACGACCTCATAGGCAAGCCGCTCGATGCGTCCTCACCGGCGTTGCGTCATCTCGGCCGGTACGTCGAGTTTCTCATGGGCCTGAAGCAGGATGGCGATCCGGCACTCGACCGGCACATCGAAACCACGCTCGTCGATCTCGTCGCACTTGCGCTCGGCGCGCGCGGCGATCCGTCGGAGATTGCTGTGACCCGCGGCCTGCGCGCAGCACGATTGCACGACGTTCTTGCGGCCATCAAATCGGGCTTTCACGATCCGGAATTCTCGTCGCAGAGCGTTGCGCAGCGTTTGGGCCTGTCGCGTCGCTACGTGAACGATCTGCTGGCCGAAAGTGGATCTGGTTTCGCCGAGCGCGTTCTTGAGATGCGGCTGCATGAGGCCAGGGTGATGCTGACGGATGCAGCCCACGATCGATTGAAGGTGAGCGAAATTGCATGGACCTGCGGGTTCAACGAGGTCCCTTACTTCAATCGCCGCTTTCGCCGCCGTTTCGGTATGACGCCGACCGAACTGCGCGAAGCGTCGCGACGAACGAAATAGGGTGACGAGCCAACCGTTCCGCGAATTTTAATCGCGCGCCGTCGTTGAGCTTACGCGACCCAAGCCGGCACAGCATCGTTGGGCCGGAAAGCCTGGAACTTAGGCCGGCGCGTCAACTTTTCTCCCTGGGCCGCCGCCGCGGGAGGCGGTTGAGGCGGCCGCCCCCGCGCCGGTCACGATGCACCGCAGCAACTTTTTCTGACTTGCCAAATCGCACGCGCGGGCGGAGCATCTGATCCGCCGACCCAATCATGGGCCGAGCTCCAAACAAGGAGGCGGCAATGGGACAAGACGTCAGAAGTCCCCGAGGTCCACGGTGCATTGCGCTGGTGGGCCCTTTCCAGAGCGGTAAAACCACACTTCTTGAAGCCATATTGGCGCGCACAGGCGCCATCCACCGCGCCGGCAGCGTCGATGCCGGAACTTCGGTCGGCGATTCCAGCCCCGAGGCGCGGCACCACAAGATGGGCGTCGGCCTCAGTGCGGCTACCACCAGTTTCATGGGCGACAGCTATACCTTTATCGATTGTCCCGGCTCGATCGAGTTCGCGCATGACATGCGCGCCGCGCTGCCGGCGGTCGATGCCGCGATCGTGGTCTGCGAGGCGGACGAGAAGAAGCTGCCGCAACTGCAGATCATCCTGCGCGAGCTCGAGGAAATGGGCATTCCGCGCTTTTTGTTTCTGAACAAGATCGACAAGGCCAACAAGCGCATCCGCGAAACGCTGGCGACGCTGCAGCCGGCCTCGCGCGTGCCATTGGTATTGCGCCAGATTCCGATCTGGAACGGCGAATTGATCGAAGGGTTTGTCGATCTCGCGCTGGAGCGCGCCTTTGTCTATCGCGAACACAAGCCCTCGGAAGTGATCGCGCTGGACGGCGGCAATCTCGACCGCGAGAAGGAAGCCCGCTTCTCGATGCTGGAAAAGCTCGCCGATCACGACGACGTGCTGATGGAGCAGTTGCTGGAAGACATCCAGCCGCCGCGCGACGCGGTGTTCGACGATCTCGCCCGCGAATTGCGCGAAGGCCTGATCTGCCCGGTATTGCTGGGTGCCGCGTCACGCGAAAACGGCGTGCTGCGGCTGATGAAGGCGTTGCGGCATGAAGCGCCCGGCGTGACCGAGACCGCCAAGCGCCTGAGCGCGTCTTCGCCCAAGGATGCGCTGGGCTATGTGTTCAAGACCCTGCATCAGCCGCACGGCGGCAAGCTGTCGCTGGTGCGGCTGCTCGCCGGGCACCTCGATGACGGTGCGACGCTGCAATCCTCGTCCGGCGAAGCGGGCAGGGTCTCCGGCATCCTCGCGGTCAGTGGCGGGCACGACAGCAAACGGGCGGCGGCGGAAGCCGGCGAAACCGTGGCCCTCGGCAAGCTCGACGCCATCAAGACCGGCGACACGGTCTCGAGCGGCAAGACCGCGCCGGCCTCGCTCGCGCATGTCGAGCCGACGCCGCCGGTGCTGGCGATGTCGCTGGCCGCGAACGATCGCAAGGACGACGTCAAGCTCGGCCAGGCGCTGCTGCGGCTGAACGAGGAGGATCCGTCGCTGACGATGATCCACAACACGCAAACCCACGACATCGTGCTGTGGGGGCAGGGCGAGATGCATCTGCGCGTCGCGCTCGAGCGGCTCAAGGATCGCTTCGGCGTCAACGTCAAATCGCAGGCGCCGGCGATCGGCTATCAGGAGACGATCCGCAAATCGATCACGCAACGCGGGCGCCACAAGAAGCAGTCCGGCGGCCATGGCCAGTTCGGCGACGTGGTGCTGGAAATCAAGCCGATGCCGCGCGGATCGGGTTTTGAATTCCACGAAAAGGTCGTCGGCGGCGCGGTGCCGCGCAACTATATCGGCGCGGTGGAAGAGGGCGTGGTCGACAGCCTCGCGCGCGGGCCGCTCGGCTTTCCCGTGATCGACCTCCACGTCACCCTGACCGACGGCTCCTATCACAGCGTCGATTCTTCCGATCTTGCCTTCCGCACCGCGGCGCGGATCGGTATGGGCGAGGCGCTGCCGCAGTGCCAGCCGGTGCTGCTGGAGCCGATCCACATGGTGGAGATCGTCTGCCCGACCGAGGCGACGGCAAAAATCAACGCCATCCTGTCGGCGCGGCGCGGCCAGATCCTCGGCTTCGACACCCGCGAGGGCTGGGCCGGCTGGGATTGCGTCCGAGCCACCATGCCGGAAGCCGAGATCGGCGACCTGATCGTGGAGCTGCGGTCAGCCACCGCCGGCGCCGGCGGCTTCACGCGGCAGTTCGACCGCATGGCCGAAGTAACCGGCCGCGCCGCCGACCAGATCATCGCCGCGAATCGGGTCGCGGCGTGAACTGACGTTTGTCATTCCGGGGCGCGCGAAAGCGCGAACCCGGAATCCATTTTCGTGTTTGGAAACAGGATTGCTTTGCCGCTCGGCACAACGTGCAATCGTACATTGTGGAATAGCTAACACGCTCTCGCCACGGATCGTCCATATTTGTCCATGACAGATAAGGCGGTTCGGACGAGGGCAGTGACAGTGCGTATGTGGTCGAGTGCCGCCTTATTGACCGCGTTGATGCTGGCGACTGCCGCACTCGCGCAGGACAAGCGGCCGGAATTGACGCCGGCCGGCAAGGCGATCCTCCAGGACAAGCTCGAAATCGACGGCCGCCCGCTCTACGACCGGCCCGGGCCGGGCCAACCCATGACCTTCCCATTGGCGATGTGCACGTTTCCGGGCGGCTTGTGCGGAGCGGTCCGGCGCGATGGTTCGGTCGCGGTACTTCCGCGATATGATTGGGTCGGTACCTTCTCGGACAACCGCGCCGCCGTTCGCCTCAACGGTCTCTACGGTTTCGTCGATGAAGACGGCCGCGAAGTCGTCAAGCCGCAATATCGCATCGTCGACGACTACCAATTCGGCTTTGCGCAGGTTGATGTCGACGGCAAGTCCGGCCTGATCGATCGTGACGGCAAGATGGTGATCGGGCCGATATACGGCTTCATCCGCGCGATAGCGCCCGATCGGTTCGCCGTGTCGGAAACGCGGCAGCTTGGCGGAACGATCGGTGGTGAAGATTTTTCAGGTACCCACGTCGCGTTTCCCCCGTCCGGCGGCGTGACTGTAAGTGTCGTTGGATTATTTTTTGGAGAAGCCCCCAATATCGCAACCGGTGTGATCGACATTTCGGGACAACGGGTCGGGCCGCCGGGCGCGCCTTGGTCTCCTCCCTTTGACAAGGACGACCCATCGATCCGCTGGGTGCGAAGGGACAAGCTCTGGGGGCTGGCGTACGCCGACGGGAGCTGGCTGGTCGAGCCGAAATTTCAACAGGCAGGTTCACTGGTCGACGGTTTGGCGCGCGTAACGGTCGACGGCAAGGTCGGCTTCATCGATCGAAGCGGAAATTTCGTCATCGAACCGGTGTTCGACGTGGCTGCATCATTCGAGCGAGGGATGGGGCGTACCTGGGCGGAGCGCGACGGCGCTGGCGGCTTGATCGACAAGGCGGGCGCGTGGGTTTTGCGCACCGGCTATCAGCTGATGTATCTCGCCACCTCCGGCACGGATCGCTCCCCCTTCGGTTGGCAGTTCAAGAAGGCCAACCGGTGGGGGCTTCTCGACCTCGACGGGCGCGTCGTGCTTGAGGCCGATTTCGATCAGGGCATCCAACGGTGCGACGACGGCCGGTTGGTCGCTTTCCGGAATAAGGAATGGCTCTACTTTAAAGCGGATGGCAGCCCGCTGCAGCCGCCGGATGGTCGGCTCATCGATGGGGCATGCGGTGGCACACCGCCATACACCCTGAAGATCGGTGACAAGTTCGGATTGGTCGACGCGGACGGGCGCCCGCTGATGCCGGTCCAGTTCGACGCGGTCGCCCGAGTTGCAGGGGGCGTCAAGAATGTGAAGATCGAGGGGAAGTGGGGGCGCATCGGCGCCGATGGGCATTGGCTGCTCGAACCCAAATTCGATTACCTTTCGGATGGTATCGATATCTTCGTCGCCTCGGTCGACGGCAAGCGCGGCTTCATGCGATCGAACGGCACTTGGCTGATTGCACCGAAATTCGATGCCGCGCGGCGTCGCGACAAGGATACTGCCTTTGTGACCGTCTCTGACGGCACGGGCGTGCTGCGGTTGGCGGACCAGTCCTGGGCCGTTTCGCCGCGTCCCGGCGTCATGTGCGACATCAGCAACGCCATCATGTCTCAATCGGCGGGTAAGCGCGCGATCCTGTCCAGGACGGGAGACAACTGGATCGACATCGGCGCCGAGCGAATTGGCATCAGCCTCAATTACGGACTGTTGACCTTCCTCAGGGACGGCAAATGGGGGCTGGTCGACACCGCCGGGCAGGTGGTGGTCGAACCGCGCTACGACGACCCGGTCTATTTTACCCCGGGCATGCGCGGTATCGCCTGGGCCAGGGGCGAGGGCAGGTGGTGCGCGATCGACCGTCGCGGCCGCGCGGTTGCGGGCATCCCATGCAGGGATAGCGATCCCACCGGAGGGGCGGGCGGACGATTCCAATGTGAAGTCGAGCCCTGAGTTCAGCAAGCCGGTCAACGACATCGCCGCCCCACCACCCCGGCATTGACACCGCCGCCGGCTTGGCCGAATTGACTGCCATGACCCGTGCAACCAGACCCCCCGCCGCGTGCCTGATCGGATGGCCGGCCGCGCATTCGCGCTCGCCGCTGATCCATCATTACTGGCTGCGGACGCTGGGCATCGAAGGCGGCTACGTCATCGAAGCGGTGCCGCCCGACGAGTTTCAGGACTTTGTCTTTCGGCTTTCGCTGCGCGGCTTTGTCGGCGCCAACGTCACCATTCCGCATAAGGAGCGCGTGCTGGCGCTGTCGAAGCCGGACGACCGCGCCCGCGCGGTCGGCGCCGCCAACACCTTGTGGTTCGAGAACGGCGAGCTGTGTTCGACCAACACCGATGTCGAGGGTTTTATCAACAATCTCGACGCCTGCGCGCCCGGATGGGAACGTGCCGAGGAGGCGCTGGTGCTGGGCGCCGGCGGCTCGGCGCGCGCGGTTCTGTTCGGGCTGATCGAACGCGGCGTCAAGCGCGTGCATCTGGCCAACCGGACCGGGGAGCGCGCGCAGGCGCTGGCGGATCAATTCGGCGCGAGCGTATTGCCGGTGGCATGGGATGCATTGAGCGAATTGCTGCCGCGCGCCGGGCTACTGGTGAACACGACCTCGCTCGGCATGCACGGCCAGCCGGCGCTCGAACTCGATGTCGGCCGGTTGCCGCAGGGCGCCGTGGTCACCGATCTCGTTTACGTGCCGCTGGATACGCCATTGCTGTCAGCTGCGCGCCAGCGCGGGCTGCAGACCGCCGACGGGCTCGGCATGCTGCTGCACCAGGCGGTGCGCGGCTTCGAATTGTGGTTCGGAAAACGCCCCGAAGTGACATCAGAACTTCGTGCGATCGTCGAGGCCGATCTCAACAAAGTTTGAGCGGGAATATCGTTGCGGGAATTGGGGTCAATGGCTACGTGGTGGCCTACCGGAGATCCCTCATGCCCAAGAATCTGTCCAAGCATCGCTCTACACTCATCCGCCCGCTGTTCGCCGCCGCGATGGTGGCCGCGTCCACCATCTACGCCATCGCCCAGCAGCCGCCCACGCCGACGCGGGTTCGCGGCACCATCGAAAGTGTCGAGGGCGACATACTTGCGGTCAAGTCGCGCGGCGGTGAAGACGTCAAGCTGCACATGACCGGCGATATCAGGGTGGTCGGGATTACCAAAATCCCGCTGTCCGATGTCAAGGTCGGTTCCTTCATCGGCGCCACCACGGTGCCGGGACCGGACGGCAGCCAGAATGCGGTCGAGGTCCACGTGTTTCCCGAGGCGATGCGCGGCACCGGCGAGGGCTCGCGGCCGTATGATCTGCGCCCCAACAGCACCATGACCAATGCGACGGTGGATCAGTCGGTAGCCGGCAATGACGGTCACACGCTGTTGATCAAATACAAGGGCGGCGAGAAGAAGGTTGTGGTTTCGCCGGAGACGCCGGTCGTGACCTATGTGCCGGCGGACAAGTCCGATCTCAAGGCCGGCGCCAAGGTGATCGCGTTCATGAAGCAGCTGCCGGACGGCTCGTTCGAGACCAACCGCGTCAGCGTCGGCCGCGACGGGCTGACGCCGCCGATGTGACGCGAAGCGTCATTCCGGGGCGCGCAAAGCGCGAACCTCAGATGCGCGATTTGCGCATCGGGGAATCTCGAGATTCCGGGTTCGATGCTGCGCATCGCCCCGGAATGACGGAGATGGAATAGCTACTTCCCTCCGGTGTTCGCGTTGATGGGACGCTCAGACTTCGGAAGGGATACCGCCATGCGGATGACGTCACGCCTGCTCGCTGCTGCATTGACATTTGCCACCGTGTTTGGGGCGTCCGCCTGGGCGCAACAACAGCCGACGGTGCGGATCCGCGGCACCATCGAGGCTGTCGATGGCAATGTTCTCTCGATCAAGTCGCGCGAGGGCGCCGACCTGAAGGTGCGGATGACCGACAATGTGGCGGTGTTCGGCGTCGCCAGGACCGAACTGTCTGAGATCAAGGAAGGCTCCTACATCGGCGTCACCGGCATGCCGGAGCCCGACGGTACCCAGCGGGCGGTTGCCGTTCACATCTTCCCCGAAAACCAGCGCGGCGCCGCGGAAGGTTTCCGGCCCTGGGATGCGCGCCCGAACTCGACCATGACCAACGCCACCGTCGCCCAGACGGTCAAGGGCACCGATGGTCAGAACATCCTGGTCAAGTACAAGGACGGCGAGAAGAAAGTCGTGGTGCCGCCGGATACGCCTGTTGTCACCTTCATCGCCGGCGACAAGTCCGAACTGAAGCCGGGCGCAAAAATCATCATCTTCGGTGCGGCGAAGAAGGAAGACGGCACGCTGGAAGCCGCCCGCGTCAATGTCGGCCGCAACGGGATCACACCGCCGATGTGAGGGGTGAGCGCGAAACTCTCAGCGAGTCGTCCCGGCGAATGCCGGGACCCATAACCACCAATGCCTGTTGTTGCACTGGGCTGTAGCTCCAGCCTTGGCGAACATACAGGCCTGTGGCTATGGGTCCCGGATCGCGCTTCGCTTGTCCGGGACGACGATAAAGTTTGCCTCTTGCTAAATCGCCAGCACGTGATCGTCGATTTCGGCGATGGTGTTGACGCCGCACAGGCCCATCGTCACCAGCATTTCGTTGCGAATCAAATCGAGCGCCTTGGCGACACCCTGTTGTCCGCCGGCGCCGAGGCCGTGGACGAAGGCGCGGCCGATCATGCAGGATTTGGCGCCGAGAGCGAGCGCGCGCATCACGTCCTGACCGGACCGGATGCCGCCGTCGAACATGATCTCCATCTTGTCGCCGACCTCATCGACGATCTCCGGCAGCACCTCGATCGACGACGGCGCGCCGTCGAGCTGGCGGCCGCCATGGTTGGAGACCACCATCGCATGCGCGCCGGTCTTCACGGCCTCCTCGGCGTCCTCGACGTCGAGAATGCCCTTGAGGATCAGCTTGCCCGGCCAGATCGAGCGGATCCACTCGACATCCTTCCAGCTCAGCGTGGTGTCGAACTGCGCGTTGGTCCATTGCGAGAGCTGGGTGATATCATCGGTGCCTTTGACGTGGCCGGCGATGTTGCCGAAGGTGCGGCGCTTGCCGCGCATCACGCCGACGACCCAGGCCGGCTTGGTCGCGAAGTCGATCAGTTTCGACAATGACCATTCCGGTGGAATCGTCATGCCGTTCTTGATGTCCTGGTGGCGCTGTCCCATCACCTGCAAGTCGACGGTCAGGACCAGCGCGCTGCATTTCGCCGCGATCGCGCGCTCGATCAGGGATTTGATGAAGCCGCGGTCCTTCATCACGTAAAGCTGGAACCAGAACGGCTTGTCGACATTGGCGGCGACGTCCTCGATCGAGCAGATCGACATCGTGCTCAGCGTGAACGGAATGCCGGCGGCCTGCGCGGCGCGGCAGGCGGCGATTTCGCCGTCGCCGTGCTGCATGCCGAGCAGTCCGACCGGGGCGAGGCTCAGCGGCAGCGCGGCCGGCTCGCCCAGGATCGTCGTCGACGTGTCGCGCCTGGACACATCGACCAGGATACGCTGGCGGAACTTGATCGCTTCGAGATCGGCGCGGTTGGCGCGCAGCGTGTCCTCGGAATAGGAGCCGCGATCCGCATAGTCGAAAAACGCCTTCGGAACGCGGCGCTTGTGCAACTGACGCAGATCCTCGATGCAGGTAATATGCTTCATGGACGTTCCCGGCCCCTTCTTGAATTTCTTTTCTGTGTCGTCATCTAGCATGGTTGATACGTCAGCCAAATCAGGCTCGCGGAACCCTGCGTGGGGACAGTCACAAGGACATCTCATGACCGGACCTGATCGCCATCCCAAGCCCGCCCGCGAGTCCCGCGAGAGCGCTGAAAAGCGCCGGTTGGACGAGGCCCTGGAGGAGGGTCTTGAGGAGACCTTTCCGGGCTCGGACCCCGTGAATGTGACCCAGCCGCCGCCGTCGAAGGGCGACCATCACATCAAGCGGCGCGATTAAGGGGTACCCAGGCAGCGGATTGATTAAAAAATGTCATGTTTTGCAATGGGTTAGGCGCCGATCGCGGTTTCCGGTGCCGGTAATGATTCATCATATTTTTTGAAGCCATTTTAGCGCCTGAGAGACTATAAGGCCGGTGCACGCTATGGTGGGCGTTCGCTGCTTCTTGCCGGATGGCTTAAGAGGCGTCGGAATGGCTGGGGGTTATATGAGCCGCAAATATTTCGGTACCGACGGAATTCGGGGCCGTGCCAATGGTCTGATCACGCCGGAGCTCGCGCTCAAGGTGGGGCAGGCGGCAGGCCTGGTGTTTCAGCGCGGCGATCACCGCCATCGCGTCGTCATCGGCAAGGACACGCGGCTGTCCGGCTACATGATCGAATACGCGATGGTCGCGGGCTTTACCTCCGTCGGCATGGACGTGCTGCTGCTCGGCCCGATGCCGACGCCGGCGGTCGCGATGCTGACCAAGTCGATGCGCGCCGATCTCGGCGTGATGATATCAGCCTCGCATAATCTGTTCGAGGACAACGGCATCAAGCTGTTCGGCCCGCAGGGTTTCAAACTGTCCGACGACGTCGAAAAGCAGATCGAGCAATTGCTCGACGAGCCGATCGACCGGCGTCTGGCGCAGAGCGCCAGCCTCGGGCGCGCCCGCCGCATCGACGGCGTCCATGACCGCTACATCGAATTCGCCAAGCGCACGCTGCCGCGCGAACTCTCGCTCGACGGCCTGCGCGTGGTGATCGACTGCGCCAACGGCGCGGCCTACAAGGTGGTGCCGGAAGCGCTGTGGGAACTGGGTGCCGACGTCGTTGCCATGGGCGTCGAGCCTGATGGTTTCAACATCAACAAGGAATGCGGCTCGACCTCGCCGGAGGCGCTGAGCCGCAAGGTGCGCGAGATGCGCGCCGATATCGGCATCGCGCTCGACGGCGACGCCGATCGCGTGATCCTGGTCGACGAGCGCGGCCATGTGGTCGACGGCGACCAGCTGCTCGCGGTGATCGCGCAGAGCTGGAAGGAAGACGGCCGTCTCGCCAAGCCGGGCATCGTCGCCACCGTGATGTCCAATCTCGGGCTGGAGCGTTTCCTCGAAGGCATTGGGCTGGAGATGGTGCGCACGCCGGTCGGCGATCGCTATGTGCTCGAGCAGATGCTCAAGCAGGGCTACAATCTCGGCGGCGAACCGTCGGGCCACATCATCCTGTCCGACTATGCGACCACGGGCGATGGTTTCGTCGCGGCGCTGCAGGTACTGGCCGTGGTGCAAAAGCTCCGCCGCCCGGTGTCGGAGGTCTGCCACAAATTCGATCCGCTGCCGCAGATCCTGAAGAACGTACGCTATCGCAGCGGCAAGCCGCTCGACGACGCCGAGGTCAAATCCGCGATCGTCGATGGCGAAAAACGCCTCAACGGCTGCGGCCGCCTGCTGGTCCGCTCGTCCGGCACCGAGCCCGTGATCCGCGTGATGGGCGAGGGCGACGATCGCATCCTGGTCGAGGAAGTGGTCGATCACATCGTCACCGCCCTCGGCCACGCCGCCGCGGCGTAAATTCTTCCTTCTCCCCTTGTGGGAGAAGGTGGCGCGAAGCGCCGGATGAGGGGTCTCTCTCCATGGAAAGGTCTCTCTCCGTGGAGACAACCCCTCACCCGTCTTCGCTTCGCGAAGCCACCCTCTCCCACAAGGGGAGAGGGGAAGAATTCCCCCGTTCGAATATCCCAACGCATCGCAGCCATTAGCTATTGATGCTGGTCGCAGCACCGCGCGCGGCGTAGGAACGGGCATTATTGCCAGCTGATATTTCGGGAATCTCGCCCTTGAACAAGCCCGTCACCGTCTCCGAGGAAGCGCTCACTGCGCCCGTGGTGGTGCCCGACGTGTCGCCGGCGCTCGCCGCCAGGGCGGTAGCCGCAGGGCCGGCCTATGTTGTGCTGACCGGGATCAGCTTCTCGCATTTCCTCAACGACACCATGCAGTCCTTGATTGCGTCGGTCTATCCGATCCTGAAGGACAATTACGCGCTGGACTATGCGCAGATCGGCCTGATCACGCTGGCGTTCCAGTTCACCGCGTCGCTGCTGCAGCCGCTGGTCGGGCATTTCACTGACAAGAAGGCGCAGCCGTTCTCGCTCGCGATCGGCATGGGGTTCACGTTCTTCGGCCTGCTGCTGCTCAGCGTCGCGCATCAATACACGATCATTCTGATCGCGGCCTCGCTGGTCGGATTGGGATCGGCCGTGTTCCATCCGGAATCGGCGCGGATCGCGCGGCTTGCCTCGGGCGGGCGCTATGGCTTTGCGCAATCGGTGTTTCAGCTCGGCGGCAGCTTCGGCACCTCGATGGGGCCGGTGCTGGCGGCGTTGATCGTGGTGCCGTTCGGCCAGCCCAGCATCGCCTGGTTTTCCTCGATCGCGTTTCTGGCGATCGTGATCCTGTGGCGGATCGGCGTCTGGTACCGGCCGCAGATCACGACGAAGAAGTCCGCCGTGGTCGAACGGCATCCGGATGCGCCGGACGCGCGCCGCGTCAAGATCGCACTCGTGGTGCTGGTGGCGCTGCTGTTTTCAAAACAGCTCTACGTGTCGAGCCTGTCGAGCTATTACATCTTCTATCTGATCGACAAGTTCGGCGTCTCGACCCAGGCGGCCCAGCTCTATCTCTTCATCTTTCTCGCCGCCAATGCCGCGGGCGCCTTCTTCGGCGGGCCGCTCGGCGACCGCTTTGGCCGCAAATACGTCCTCTGGTTCTCGATCCTCGGCGCGCTGCCGTTCACATTGGCGCTGCCCTATGCCGGCCTGTTTGGAAGTGCGGTGCTGACTGTCATCATCGGGTTGATCCTGTCCTCGGCGACGTCGTCGATCATCGTGTTCGCGCAAGAACTGATGCCGCATCGCTTCGGAATGATTTCCGGCGTGTTCTTCGGCGTCGCCTTCGGCATCGGCGGGCTCGGGGCGGCCGTGCTTGGCAAGCTTGCCGATCACACCGGCATCGCCTTTGTCTATCATCTCTGCGCCTTCCTGCCGGCGCTCGGCCTGCTCGCCGTGTTCCTGCCGAAGATGCCGAAGCTCGCGCGTTAACAAAGCGTTTGCAAACGGCGCGGGCAAGCAAGCAGGTAGGTCAGCATCCGTGTCATTTCCATCAACACATCGTTAGGATGTATGGCGGTTTCGCCATTTTCTGTGCTGCAAATGCATCAGGTTGCATGCTGCATAAACGCCCGCGCGAAAAATATTCGGAGATTATCAACCTTAAAAATTAGGGTTAAGCGCCGCTTAAGCATTTGCTGGCATCGTCCGCCCGTGAGTTTTTGATGTGAGGCCTCCGCAGTCGCCTCACCGGACAAAAGGACGAAGCCAATGCGTAGCGTTAAGTCTCTTCTTGCCGCCGGAGCGGCATCCCTGTTGTCGTCGGTGGCCTTCGCCGCGGACATGCCTTCGATCGCGCCGCCGCCTCCGATGGCCTATGCACCGGCTCCGGCGCAGGATTTCGGTGGCTGGTATCTGCGCGGCGACATCGGTATGACCAACACCCAGAGCAAGCTGCACGTCAACGCCTACGACACCCTGCCGGCCAATACGGTCTGGACTCAGAACGGCCATGGCTTCGACAGCGGCATGATGTACGGCGTCGGTGTCGGCTACCAGTTCAACAGCTGGTTCCGTGCCGACATCACCGGCGAATATCGCTCGAAGGTCAGCTTCAAGGGCACGGACTTCTTCATGTTCAATCCCGGCGGCGGGCTCGCTGATACCTACAGCGGCGGCTACAAGAGCTGGGTCGGAATGGTCAACGGTTACGTCGACCTCGGCACCTGGTGGTGCATCACGCCGTTCATCGGTGCCGGCTTCGGCGCAGCCACCATCAAGACCACCGGCTTTAGTGATGTCGCGACGTTCCCTGCGTTTGATGGCCGCAGCAGCGCGTACTTCGCCGAGGGCGCGAGCAAGACCAACTTCGCCTGGGCCGTGCATGCCGGTCTTGCCTACAAGGTCAGCAACAACTTCACGGTCGAACTGGCGTACCGCTACCTCGACATGGGCACCGGCATCCACGGCAACGGCCGCTTCTTCGATGGCACCAATGCCGGTCCCTCGACCTTCCAGTACCGCGACATGACCTCGCATGACCTCAAACTCGGCGTGCGCTGGAACCTGGAAAGCCCGCAGGTCTATGCGCCGGCGCCGCTGATGCGCAAAGGTTAATTGCGACTGCCATCTGTTAAGGATTGAGAACGGCGCGGGATCTTCCCGCGCCGTTTTGCTTTTGGCGAAGCCGCACCTGGCGCCCGTCGCGAGCACGCGATGCGTTTGGCTTTTTCCCGCAAGATCACGTCTCATCGGAGCCTGCGATAACGATTGGTTAGGGTTAACGAGCCATGATCAACGCAAGTTAGAGTTGCTCGATGGAGTACTGCGATGCGTCGTTTTTTGCTGGTGGCGGTGATGTGTGGCGCGGCGGCTGGCGCGCAGGCGGCCGATATGCCGGACTTGCCGATTCTACGCGGCAGTTTCACTGACGGGCTGAGCCGAAGCAGCGTCAACTGGTCGGGCGTCTATGTTGGCGGCCACGTCTCGCACGGTGCGGCGGACATGGACTTCACCAATTCCGGCCAGGACCTGCTCGCCAAGCTCCTCAACAATCTCGATCTGGAATCGCAGTTCAACATCTCGCAGTGGCCTCTGCTCGGCAAGTCCCACATGCAGAGCAGCGGTTACGGCGGGTTCGTCGGTTATAATTTTCAGTGGAGCGAAGCCCTCATCGGTATCGAGCTGAACTATACCCACGGCAACTTCTTCGGTGCCAACAGCGGTTCCCAGGGTCGCTCGTTCCAATACCCCACCGATTACATATCGACAGCGCGCGTGTCCTCAAGCGCCTCGATGAAGATCACCGATTACGGCTCGTTGCGAGTACGTGGCGGATACGCCATCGACAGCTTTCTGCCATATGGATTTGTCGGCGTTGCGATGGGGCAGGCGAATATCAATCGCAGGGCCGATGCCAACATTGATTATCTCTATGTCGGCACGCAAGGACTTCCCAATTACTCTGCAGCCGGTTTCCTGACAGACAACGCCAATTCCAAGTTCATCACGGGATTTGCCGGCGGTCTCGGCATCGACATGATGCTGTATGCGGGTCTTTTCCTGCGCGCCGAGTGGGAATATCTCCGGTTCACCTCCAGTGTCGATACCACCGTCAACACGGTGCGCGCGGGCCTGGGCTACAAGTTCTGATGGGCTACAAGCTCTGACTTGGCCTCAGACTTGGCCTGGTCCGTCGTCGATCCTGATACCGTTGACAGATTTGCCGCGGGCTGTTGCACTGTCGCCATAACGAGGGCGGCCGCGCATGAAAATCTACGGCGATACCAATTCCGGCAACTGCCTGAAGGTGAAGTGGGTGTGCGACAAACTCGCGCTGCCCTATAGCTGGATTGCGATCGACACGCTCAAGAGCCAAACCCGCACGACGGAGTTCCTCAAGCTCAACTATGCCGGCCAGGTGCCGGCAGTCGAATTCGACGACGGCCGCACGCTGGCACAGTCCAACGCCATCATCCGCTATCTCGCCCGCGGCAGCGACCTCATTCCAGCGGATGCGTTCGCCGCCGCGAAGATGGACGAATGGCTGTTCTGGGAACAATACAGCCACGAACCCTATATCGCGGTCTGCCGTTTCCAGATGTTCTATCTTGGGAAATCTGCCTCCGATCTCGACCCCGACAAGGTCAAGCGCGGCTATGCGGCGCTGGCGCGGATGGAGCATCAACTCGCCATCACGCCGTTCCTGGTCGGCGATGCCGTCTCGCTCGCCGACGTTTCGCTGCTGGCCTATACAAGGCTGGCGCATGAAGGCGGTTTCCATCTCGACGGCTATGCCGCCGTGCGCCGCTGGATCGGCGAGACCGAAAAACTGCTCGGCCTGCCGCCGGCGCGCTGAATTCACCGGAAAACCCCATGGCCACCGTTTCGCAAGTCACCATCCGTCGCGCGCGCCGTGACGATGTCGGTCACATCGTTGCCATGCTGGCGGACGATCCGCTCGGTGGCCCGCGCGAGCGGCTCGAAGATCCACTGCCGCAAGCCTATTTCGACGCGTTCGATCGCGTCGCGGGCGACCGGAATATCCATCTCGTGGTCGCCGAAGACGGCGAGGGCGTTGTCGTCGGCTGCCTGCAGCTGTGCATCCTGCCCGGCCTGAGTTCGCAGGGCGCCTCGCGCGGTTTGCTCGAGGATGTCCGCGTCGCCAGCCAATGCCGCAGCCGGGGCATTGGCGAGCAGTTGGTGCAATGGGCGGTTTCAGAAGCGCGCGCCAAGGGCTGCAAGCTGGTGGAACTGCTGACGCATCATACGCGCGTGGATGCGCAACGGTTTTATGAACGGCTTGGATTCGCGCGCAGCCATGTCGGCATGACCTTGAGATTCTGACACTTTATATCTGTGCAAAGTTGAGTCGCGGCGCAGGCAATTGCCTGGAGTAGTCGTGACTCTGCAATCCCATTAACAGGCGATAAACTACCTCGGCCTCCGTGATTTTACGGAGAGGAACGTCTCCGCTATGTCAGCGTCTCCCATGGGGCCGTGGGCAGCGTTGGGGATTTTTAGATGAAAGATTATTCGATCGTGCGGATCGGCAACGAATATGTCGTGCAGGCCGGCGAAAAAAGCGTTCTGAAAACCTCGAGCCGGCGCATGGCCGCCAAGCTGATCAACGATGCGGCTGGACTGCTGGAGCAGCAGTCGGTCGCGTCCACAGCTGTCGATGCTTCAATCACCTGTGATGTCAGGGACATATCGGAAGCGCCCGAAGTTCCTTGACGATCGGGCGCGATTCCCCTAATCACCGCTGCGGGACACCTCCCCCCAACGGGAGGCTTGCTATCTGGAAGGATAGAATATGACCGTAGCGAAGCCCGCTTCGCGGCCCAATGTGCCGCATTTCTCCTCCGGCCCCTGTGCCAAGCGCCCCGGCTGGAACCCCGCAAATCTCAAGGACGCAGCGCTCGGCCGTTCGCATCGCGCGAAGGTCGGCAAGGCCAAGCTCAAGCTCGCGATCGAATTGACGCGCGAAGTGCTTGAAGTGCCAGCCGGTTACAAGATCGGCATCGTGCCGGCGTCCGATACCGGCGCGGTCGAAATGGCGCTGTGGTCGCTGCTCGGCGCGCGCCCCGTCACCACCATCGCCTGGGAATCCTTCGGCGAAGGCTGGGTCAGCGATATCGTCAAGGAACTGAAGCTCAAGGACGTCACCAAGCTGCACGCCGGCTATGGTGAAATCCCCGATCTTTCCAAGGCCGATCCCGCCTCCGACATCGTCTTCACCTGGAACGGCACCACTTCGGGCGTGCGCGTGCCCAATGCCGACTGGATCAAGGCCGACCGCGAAGGCCTCACCATCTGCGACGCAACGTCCGCCGCTTTCGCGCAGCCGCTCGATTTCGCAAAGCTCGATGTGGTGACGTTCTCCTGGCAGAAGGCGCTGGGCGGCGAGGCCGCGCACGGCATGCTGATCCTCTCGCCGCGCGCGGTGGAACGGCTGGAGACCTACAAGCCGGCGTGGCCGCTTCCAAAAATCTTCCGCCTGACCAAGGGCGGCAAGCTCAACGAAGGCATCTTCGAAGGCGAGACCATCAACACGCCGTCGATGCTGTGCGTCGAGGATTATCTCGATGCGCTGAATTGGGCGAAATCGATCGGCGGCCTCAAGGCCCTGATCGCGCGCGCCGATGCCAACACCAAGGCGCTGGCCGACTGGAAGGCAAGGACGCCGTGGATCGACTTCCTGGCCAAGGATCCGGCGATCCGCTCCAACACCTCGGTATGCCTGAAGTTCGTCGATCCCGCGATCACCTCGCTGACGGCGGACGCGCAGGCCGACTTCTCCAAGAAGCTGGTCGCGCTGGTGGAGAAGGAAGGCGCCGGTTACGACTTCGCCTATTACCGCGACGCGCCGGCGGGCCTGCGGATCTGGTGCGGCGCCACCGTGGAAGCCTCCGACGTCGCGCTGCTGACGCAGTGGATCGACTGGGCGTTCGCCGAGACCAAGGCCGCGTTGCCGAAGGCTGCTTAACTCTCCAGTTTGACGTCGTCCCGGCCAAGCGAAGCGCGAGCCGGGACCCATAACCACAGCACGGAGTATGGGTCCCGGCTCTACGCGCCAAGCGGCGCTTCGGCCGGGACGACGATCGATTTCCCAAAGGAACATCAAATGTCCAAACCCAAAGTCCTCATTTCCGACGCGCTCTCTCCCGCCGCCGTTCAGATCTTCAAGGACCGCGGCATCGATGTCGACTTCCAGCCCAATCTCGGCAAGGACAAGGACAAGCTCGCCGAGATCATCGGCAATTATGACGGGCTTGCGATCCGCTCCGCGACCAAGGCGACCGCGAAGATCATCGAGAAGGCCAAGAAGCTGAAAGTGATCGGCCGCGCCGGCATCGGCGTCGACAATGTCGAGATTCCCGCCGCGACCGCCAAGGGCATCATCGTGATGAACACGCCGTTCGGCAATTCGATCACGACCGCCGAACACGCGATTACCCTGATGCTGGCGCTGGCACGCGAGATTCCGCAGGCCGACGCCTCGACGCAGGCCGGCAAGTGGGAGAAGAACCGCTTCATGGGCGTCGAGATCACGGCCAAGACGCTCGGCGTGGTCGGCTGCGGCAATATCGGCGCGATCGTCGCCGACCGCGCGCTCGGCCTGCGCATGAAGGTGATCGCCTTCGATCCGTTCCTGTCGCCGGAACGCGCCAAGGACATCGGCGTCGAGAAGGTCGAGCTCGACGATCTCTTGAAGCGCGCCGATTTCATCACGCTGCATACGCCGCTGACCGAGAAGACAAAAAACATCATCGACGCGGGAGCCATCGCCAAGATGAAGAAGGGCGTGCGCATCATCAACTGCGCCCGCGGTGGCCTGGTCGACGAGCAGGCGCTGGTCGATGCCCTGAATTCCAAGCATGTCGCGGGCGCCGCCTTCGACGTTTTCATCGAGGAACCCGCTACCTCGAACGTGCTGTTCGGTCATCCCAACGTGATCTGCACGCCGCATCTCGGCGCCTCCACCACCGAAGCGCAGGAGAACGTCGCACTGCAGGTCGCCGAGCAGATGTCGGATTACCTCTTGACCGGCGCGATCTCCAACGCGGTCAATTTCCCTTCGATCACCGCCGAAGAGGCGCCGAAGCTGAAGCCGTTCATTGAACTGGCCGAGAAGCTCGGTTCGTTCGCGGGCCAGCTCACCGAGAGCGGCATCCTCAAGGTGCAGATCACCTATGAGGGCCATGTCGCCGAAATGAAGATCAAGGCGATCACCTCGGCGGTGCTGTCCGGCCTGCTGCGGCCGATGCTGGGCGACGTCAACGTGGTCTCGGCGCCTGTTGTCGCCAAGGAGCGCGGCATGGTGGTCGACGAAATCGTGCGCGCGGCGCAGAGCGATTACGAAAGCCTGATCACCGTCACCGTCATCACCGAACGCCAGGAGCGTTCGGTGTCGGGTACCGTCTATCACGACGGCAAGCCGCGGCTGGTCGATATCAAGGGCATCCGCGTCGATGCCGAGTTCGGCAAGTCGATGATCTACGTCACCAATGAGGACAAGCCCGGCTTCATCGGCAGCTTTGCCGGTTTGCTCGGCGACGCCAAGATCAACATCGCGACCTTCCATCTCGGCCGCGTCAAGCAGGGCGGCGACGCCATCGCGCTGGTGGAAATCGACGGCGAAATCCCGGCCGACGTGCTCGCCAAGGTGCAGGCACTGCCGCAGGTCAAGCAGGCCAAGGCGTTGGTTTTCTAGGAGGCCTTTGCCCACTACGTGCATACGTGATGAGGCGCCGGGACTATCCGGCGCCTCATATGCCCGTTTCCAAGCATAGCTGTCACAAATCACGTAATCTTACGTGGTTCAAAATTTACAAAGGTTGCAACGGCCATCGCTACAACTGTGTGAGCAGGCTTCCTGATTCTCGAAGCCGGCCTCATCAGGGGATCAGCATGCGGCCTTTTTCTCTACGTCTCACGCACAAGATCACGGCGATCGGGGTTATCGGCGTTATCGGTGTCGTTCTGATCGGCTGCATCCATATGTATGGCGAAAAGGCCATGGCGGTATACCGCTATGCCGCCGACAACGCGCGCACCATCGCGGAGTTGAACAGCAAGATCGAAGTCGAATTGCTGGAAGGCCGCCGCGCCGAAAAGGATTTCCTGCTGCGCAATGACGCGAAGAAGGCGGACGGCCAGGTCGAGATTGCCAAAGCCGTTGCTGCCGATATCGATACGCTGCACGGCAAGATCGTCGCCGTCGGCAAGCCCGAATTGGCCCGCCAGATCGAGGCGATGAGCGCCTCTCTGAAAAAATACCAGACTCATTTCACCGCGGTCGTCGAGCAGAAGCGCCAGCTTGGCCTCGACGAGAAATCCGGCCTTGAGGGACGGCTGCGCGCCTCGGTCCACGATATCGAATCGCGGGTCGAGCAGCTGAAAGAGTCCGGGCTGCTGATCACCATGCTGAGGATGCGCCGGCACGAGAAGGATTTCATGCTGCGGCGTGACCGCAAATATGGCGACGAGATGAAAAAGCGGAATGCTGAGTTCGTCGCTGGACTGGATGCTGCGAATATTCCGGAAGCCGCGAAGGCCGAACTCAAGCAGAAGCTCGCCGACTATCAGCGCGATTTCCAGGCCTGGATGGAGCAGGCCCTGAAACTGGCCGATGAGCTGAAGGCGATGTCTGAATCGTTCGCCGCGGTCGAGCCCGTCATCGACGCGGTGTCGACGTCGGTCAACGGTATCAGGACCGAGGCCGACCGCTTGAACGTTGCGCAACGCGACAGCATTCAGAGGACGATCGAAATCGCCATCCTGCTGATCGCGGTTGCGGTGATGGGGGCGGGATTGTTCATCGGCAGGTCGGTTTCAAAACCGCTGTCGGCGATGAGGGCGGCCATGGTTGAGCTTGCCAAGGGTAATCTCGCCATCGTGCTGCCGGGCCTTGGCCGCGCCGACGAGATCGGGGAAATCGCGCAAGCCGTGGAAACCTTCAAGGTCAACGCCGAGCAGAAGGCACGCGACGAGGCGGATGCCAAGATCAGGCAGGACCAGATCGCCGCCCACGAGCGCAAGGCCGACATGATCAGGATGGCGGACGCGTTCGAAGGCGCGGTCGGCGAGATCGTGGAGACGGTGTCGTCCGCATCGACCGAGCTGGAAGCTTCGGCCGGCGTGTTGACATCGACCGCCACCCGTTCGCAGGAATTGACCACCATGGTCGAAGCCGCTTCCGAAGAAGCCTCCGCCAATGTGCAGTCGGTGGCCTCCGCCACCGAGGAGCTGACCTCCTCGGTCAACGAGATCAGCCGCCAGGTGCAGGAATCGGCGCGCATCGCCAATGAGGCCGTCGGCCAGGCGCACCAAACCAATGCTCGCGTCGGCGAATTGTCCAAGGCCGCCGCGCGTATCGGCGACGTGGTCGAACTGATCAACACCATCGCGGGACAGACCAATTTGCTGGCGCTCAACGCGACGATCGAGGCGGCGCGCGCGGGCGAAGCGGGGCGCGGGTTTGCCGTGGTGGCGTCCGAGGTCAAGGCGTTGGCCGAACAGACGGCGAAGGCGACCGGCGACATTGGCCGGCAGATCGCAGGCATCCAGTCTGCGACCGAGGATTCGGTAAACGCCATCAAGGACATCAGCGGCACGATCGAGCGGCTGTCGGAGATCTCGTCGACGATCGCTTCCGCCGTGGAAGAGCAGGGCGCGGCGACGCAGGAAATTTCGCGCAACGTGCAGCAGGCGGCACTGGGAACGAGCCAGGTCAGCGCCCACATCACCGACGTCCGGCAGGGCGCCAGCGAGACCGGGGCGGCGTCGGAGCAGGTGCACTCGGCGGCGCAATCGCTGTCGGGCGACAGCAACCGCCTCAAGCTCGAAGTCGGCAAATTCCTGAACTCGGTGCGGGCGGCCTGACAGCCGCCGGCTACCTTCCCCGCCGCGGTGCCGCCTCGCATAAGCCTCACGGAAACCCCAATCGAACCAGTTTCTGTCTCGCAACGTCTCATCACGAGGCGTGGTGGGTTTTTTTGCGTCGCCGTTCAGCAGGCGGCCTTTCGAAGAGGGAAACCAATGCGATTTTCAGCCAAATGTCTTGTGACGACCAGCCTCGTCGTGGTTGCGGCGTTGGCCGCAGCTCCAGCGCGGGCGGCCGATGTAGCAGCCAGTTCGGCTGTCGATGCCGTCACCGTCTATCCCGACGGCGCCAGCATCACCCGGGTCATCAGCCTCGATCTTCCGGCCGGCGACCACTCGGCCGTGCTGAAGGATTTTCCGCTGACGCTGGATCCGTCCTCGCTGGGGGTCGAGGGTGAGGCGGGAGCAAAACTCACCATTGGCGCCATCGACGCCAAGCCGCCGCGTGCGGCGCCGCCGGTCAATCTGCCCGAACTCGACAAGCGTATCGAGGCGTTGAAGGACCAGCGCGCCGATCTGCAGGGCGCGATCAATTCAGCCGCGGCGCGACGCAAATTCGCCGAGCGCTTTGCGGAAGCCTCGCCGGCCGGCATCGGCGACAAAGGCGAGGCGCGCCCGATTGCCGAATGGCGCGCGGCTTTTGCCGCCGTGGCCGAGGAGGTCGCCACCGCCGACAGCGCGATCCGCGATGCCGAGCGCAAGCAGCGCGAACTCGACCGCGAGATTGCGCGGCTGGAAGCCGACCGGGCCCAGAAGCCGCCGAGCAAGCTCGAGGTCCGGATCGAGCTCGCCGCGGCGGCCGCGACCAAGGCCACGTTGCGGGTGACCTATGCGGTGCGCAACGCGCGCTGGACGCCGCTGTATGATGCCCGTCTCGATACCGGCGCCAAGGACCGCAAGCCCGCGCTCGAACTGGTGCGCCGCGCCGAAATCACCCAGAACACCGGCGAGGACTGGTCGAATGTCGCGCTCGCGGTTTCCACCGTGCGCACCGCGCGCGGCGGCAAGGCGCAGGATCTGAACTCGCTGATCGTGCAATATCCGCCGCCGCCGCGGGCTGCCGCATCCGTCAGCGGTGGCATGGATGCCACCAAGCCATTGGTGCGCGCCGCCCCGGCGGCCAGGGTAGCAGAAGCAGCTTCGGAACGTGAGCGTGCCGACGAACAGCAGGCCTCAGCCGAAGTCAGCGGTTTCCAGGTGGTGTTCAAAATTCCCGGCCGTGTCAGCCTCGGCGCGAGCGAGGGGGCCAAAAGCCTGCGCGTCTCCAGCGCGATCATCGCGCCCGATCTTGCGGTCCGCGCCGTACCGGTGCTGGACCCGACCGCGTTCCTCGAAGCCAGCTTCAAGCAGACCGAGGACGCGCCATTGCTGCCCGGCCGTGTCTCGATCTATCGCGACGGGGTGTTCGTCGGTCGCGGCCAGATGGCCGCCGCAGGCAAGGACGAAACGGTGCGGCTCGGCTTCGGCGCCGACGACAAGATCAAGATCGAGCGCACGACAATCAAGCGCAACGAGGGTTCGGCCGGCCTGATCGTGACGACGTCGAAGACCGATGAGCGCTCGTTCAAGACCACCATCCGCAACGGCCACGACTTCCCGATCAGAGTCGCGATCGAGGATCAACTGCCGGTCAGCGAGAACGAGGACATCCAGGTCGAAATGCTGTCGTCCTCGACGCCGCCGACCACGACCAACCTGCGCGACAAGCGCGGCGTGCTGGAATGGGCGTTCGAGGCCAAGGCCGGCGAAGTCCGCGATATCGGCTTTGCGTGGCGCGTGCGCTGGCCCAAGGACAAGGGCATCGTGATGACCCCGGCCGGCTGACCGGCTGAGTTTAGTCACGGGGCCGCGGGGTGCTGACCTGCATCCCGCGGCCTTGCTGTCACTACAGACTTCCTCTCTGATGTCTGCATCAGCGCAAGCCCAAGGACCGCCGAACAGGTCCGCAGACAGGGAGAAACTGCCAATGCCCTACGAACACATTCTCGTCGATGATCCCCGTCCGCGGGTCCGGCGCGTCACGCTCAATCGCCCGGAGAAGCGGAATGCGCTGAACAACCGCCTGCGGGCGGAAGTGTTCGAGGTGCTGGAGCAGGCCGACCGCGATCCTGATATCTCGATCTCGATTGTTCGCGGCGCTGGTCCCTGTTTTTCCGCAGGGTATGATCTGTCGGCGGATAACCGCGTCGACCAGCCCTATCACTCGGCCGCAGGCCCCGGCCAATGGTCGCGGCACGTCGTCGAGGGCTGGTTCGGGATTTGGGATCTTGCAAAACCCGTGGTGGCGCAGGTGCACGGCTATTGCCTTGCCGGCGGCACGGAGCTCGCGACCGCCTGCGATATCGTCTACGTCGCCGACGATGCGCAGATCGGTTATCCGCCGGTGCGGCTGATGAGTCCGCCCGACATGCAGTATCACCCCTGGCTGGTCGGCATGCGCCGCGCCATGGAGCTGATGTTGACCGGCGACGCGATGTCCGGCCGCGAGGCCGCCGAATGGGGCTTTGCGACGCGGTCGTTTCCGCTAGAAGAGCTCGACGCGCGCACGCTGGATTTCGCCGAGCGCGCCGCCAAAGTGCCGATTGAGTTGCAGCAGCTCAACAAGCGCTCGGTGCACCGCGCGATGGAGATCATGGGCGCCCGCGCCGCGATGCGCGCCGGCACCGAGATCCAGGCGCTGGCGTTCACGACGGAGGCCAGCCGCAACTACATGTCGACATTCCGCCGCGACGGTGGAAGCGTGAAATCACAGCTCGACCAGCGCGACGCGACGTTCGGGGATTACCGGACGCGGAAGGAGTAACCGCGCGAGTGCAGTGACTAGATCCCCACCGTCATTGCGAGCCAACGGGTCGCGCGAATGCGCGCCCGATGACAGGCTCCGCGAAGCAATCCATCTCCCTGCGCGGGGATAGATGGATTGCTTCGTCGCTTCGCTCCCTTGCGCAAACGCTTCGCGTTTGTCGCAGGCAATGACGGCCGATAGGGTGGAGGCCTTTACTTCGCCTTCAAGAACTCGCCGACTTCCAGCAGCACGAACTCGTTGTCGTCGGCCTTGTTCGGATCGCGGCTCGAGGAGAACGGCAGGTTGTTGTCGTTGCCGACGATGATATGCGTGTCGTCGACGCGGTCGACGTTCTCGATGGTGAAGAACGGGAACGTCAGCACGCCGTCATTGAGCGGCTTCTTTGCTTTCTTGTCGGGATCGCGGATCTTCATCAGGTCGATATAGGCGACCTTGCGCACCGGCTTGCTGGCGTTGGCGTCTGATAGTTCGACCTTGTAGACGCGCTTGAATTTTGCGAGGTCCGGGAAGCAGTTTTCGCCGCGGGTGCCTTGCGGGCAGGCCTTGTCCGCGGTGCCTTCGCCATTGTCGCGCTCGATGATCAGGCCGGAGGACGCGTCGATCATGTTGAAGTCGCCGATCGCGTGGCCGTTGGCCTCGAACACATAGTGCCAGTAGCGCCCGGTGAATTTTTCCGCCGCGACGTCGAATTCGAGAATCCGCGCGGCTTCCTTGCCGTCGACCTTTTCCCAATCTTTTTTCTCGGCATCCCACAGCGGGCCTTCCAGCAGGCCGTAGAGGAACTTGCCGTCCTTCGATCCGCCAAAGCCTTCATAACCCTTGGAGCGGCGCAGGTTGACAGTGGTGTAGCTGGCTCCGGGCGCGCCCGGCGACTGCACCGACCAGTGATCGGGCGAACGCACCGGCTTGCCGTCGGCGGTGGTGTCGAACACGGCGAGCACCTTGCCGGTCTTGTCGGCTTTCAGGATGTAGGGGCCGAATTCATCGCCGATCCAGAAGGTGTCGCCGATGATCTGGAAACCTTCGGTGTCGAAGTCGGCGCCGGTGAGGTAGCGCTTGGCGGTGGCTTCGTGGACGATGCGGAAGGGTACCTTCTTGTCGGGATCATGCAGGAAGACGGTTTCCTGGCGGTCGATCTTGCCGGTCGCCCAGTCGATCTTGTGGCGGTTCAGGTACAGCATCGAGTCGGCGGAGTTATAGCGCGAGCCCATGCCGTTGTCGGTGAGCACCCAGAACGAACCGTCTGCCATCACCTTGATGCCGGAATGGCCCTGCAGCGGCTGGCCCTTGAAGGGCAGCGCGACGCCGGTCGGGCGCTCATAGGATTTTCCCATCACGCTGCCAACGGCATCCACGCGGCGACCGGTGGTGTATTTGCCTGACGTCTTGAGATCATCAGGCGCGTCGGCGGGGGCCTCGACAAAGGATTGGGCGGGGAGGATGGCGTGGCCCTTCAGCGTGGCGGGAAACTCGCCTTCGCCTTGCGCAAACGCGGCACCTGTAGCCAGAAAGACGGAGGCGACGGAACAGAGCAGTGACATGCGCATGGTAATATCTCCTGTGAGAAGCGATGCCGTGTTCTCGGAGGACCTTGCAACAGCCACCTGACAGTTTTGTGAAACGCCGGTGATGCTGTTGGATAAAGTTGCGGCCTTACGCCGCCCGCGCGAACGAGGATCCTTGGGCGGCTAGCGGGTCGCGACCGGTCGCATGGTTTGCGGCAGCAGGAACGGCACGCCATGGTCGGTATATTCGACCGTGACATCCACCTCGAAGATGCGGCGGATGGTTTCGGCCGTGATGGCGTCGGTGCGGCCGCCGTCGATCGCCAGCCTGCCGCGGTGCAGCAGCACGATCCGGTCGGCGAAACGCATCGCCAGGTTGAGGTCGTGCAGCACCGCGATCACAGCCGTGCCATTGCGCGCGCGCAGCTTGGCTGTTTCCACCAGGTCGATCTGGTGGCGCATGTCGAGGCTCGAGGTCGGCTCATCCAGCAGCAGCAATCCCGGCCCGTGCTGCGCCTCGCCGCGGGCGAGTTGCACCAGCACGCGGGCAAAATGCGCGCGCTGCTGTTCGCCGCCGGACAAGGTCGGCAATTGCCGGTGGCTGAAGCGCTCCAGCCCGACCTCGTGCAGCGCCGTCTCGACCAGCCTTTGCGCGGCGGCGCGGCTGTTGTCGCCGGCGCCCATCGCCACGATCTCTTCGACCGTGAACGGGAAGGTGACGGTGACGTGCTGCGACAGCATGGCGCGATGCTGGGCCAATTGGCGCGGTCTGTAGGCATCGATGTCGCGCCCTTTGAGTTCGACATGGCCGCGGGTCGGGCGGAGGTCACCGGACAGCATCCGCACCAGCGTCGACTTGCCGGCGCCGTTGGGCCCGACGATCGCGACCATCTCGCCGGCAGCGACGCGAAGATCGATGGCGTCGACCAGGGTCGCGTCGCCGATCCGCAGCGAGACCGACCGCGCTTCGAGGATCGGGTTCATAGTCCGACCAGCCCGCGCTGGCGCAGCAGCATGGCAAGGAAGAACGGCGCGCCGACCGCCGCGGTCAGGATACCGATCGGCATTTCGGCAGGCGCCACGATGGTGCGCGCCAGCGTATCGGCGCCGACCAGCAGGATCGCACCTGATAATACCGAGGCCGGCAGCAGCAGCCGGTGCGCCGGCCCGATCACCAGCCGCAGCAGATGCGGTACCACGATGCCGACAAATCCGACCACGCCGCAGATCGACACGGCAACGCCGGTCATCGCCGACACCAGCACGATCGAAATCCGCTTCAGGCGCTCGACGTCGACGCCGCTGTGAAACGCCTCGGCCTCGCCGAGCACCAGCACGTCGAGCCCGCGGCCAATCCACAGGCAGGCGATCAGGGCGAACAGCAGCACCGGCGCCAGCGTGGCGACCTTGGGCCAGGTCGCGCCGCTCAGCGATCCCAGCAGCCAGAAGGTGATGTCGCGCAACTGGCGATCCTCGGCGATGAACACCAGAAGCCCGATGCCGGCATTGGCGATCGCGGCGATCGCCAGCCCCGCCAGCAGGAAGATCGCAATTGAGGTCCGGCCCGAACGGCTGGCGATGCCGTAGAGCACGGTGGTGGTCGCCAGCGAGCCGAAGAAGGCCGCGAGCGGCAGCAACTGGTTCTGCATGAAGCGCAGGCTTTCGCCGAGATGGCTGTCGGTGAACACGATCGCGCTGGCCGCCGCAAACGCGCCGCCGCTGGAGACGCCGACGAGGGCAGGATCGGCCAGCGGATTTCGAAACAGCCCCTGCATGATGGCGCCGGACGCGGCGAGCAGGCCGCCAACCATCGCCGCCGCCGCGATCCGCGGAATCCGGATCGACCACAGCACGAGCTGATCGCGTACCGCCAGCGGATGCGGCGAGGAATCCGTCCACAGGCCGAGAGCAGCCGGAAGCCGCGACAAGGGAATTCCCGCAGCGCCCATCGTGAGTGCGATCAGCGCCGCACCGGCGAGCGCCAGCAGCAACCCAACCAGCGTCAGCATGGCGGCGGGCCGCAGCGCGGTGCCGCTGCGACGTTGTTTCGCGCCGTCCGTCTCGGCCGGCGCCGCCGCGGTCATTGCCGGCAATTTGCCGTCAGCACGGCCGGCGTGAACTTCTCTGCCTGCGGCGCTAGCGCCGGATAAAGCTTGACCGAGAGGTCGCGCGCGGCGGCGGCGGTGCGTGGGCCGAAGCCGAGCAGATAGAGGCCTTCCATCGAGATGAAGGCCTTGTTCGCCACCACAGGCGTCATCGCGAAGGCCGGATGGACGTAGACCGCTTCGGCTTCCAGCGAATCCTTGCTGCGCTGGATCGAGAGCACCACGTCGGGCCTGGCGGCGACGATCGCCTCGTCATTGATGATCTTGTAGCCCTCATAGCTGTCGATCGCATTGACGCCGCCGGCCAGCGCGATGATTTCATTCGCCGCAGTCTTCTGGCCGGCCGCCATGGCGCGGCCGTTGAGCAGCGACATCACGAACATCACGCGCACGGGTTTTGTCACTTTGGCGCGCAGCGCACGCAGTTGCGCCAGGTCGCCGGATACCGCCGCGGTCAGGCATTCGGCGCGCGCGTCGGCGCCCATGGCGCGGCCGACCAGCTTGATCTTGTCGAGCAGGCCCTGTTCGGAAAAGATTTCGGGCACCAGCACCAGCGGCACCTTCGCCGCCTCCAGCACGTCCATGGTTTCCTTCGGCCCCGATCCCTGCACGGCGAGCACGAGTGAAGGGTTGAGCCCGAGCACGCCCTCGGCCGAGAGCTGGCGCATATAGCCGACATTGGGCTTGTCGCGCAGCGCCGACGTCGGATAGAGGCTGGTCGCGTCGACGCCGGCCAGCCGGTCCTCAAAGCCGAGCGCGTAGAGGATCTCGGTGATGGCACCGCCGATCGAAACGATCCGCGCCGGATCCGAAATCGTGACGTCGCGGTTGCGCGCGTCATGCACCGTAATGCCCGCCGCCAGCGCGGCGCCGCCAATGGCGAAGGCGCAGGTCGTGGCGAGCAGAGCGAGTGTGCGGGAAATTGTCATCCAGGGATCACTTGCAGGCATCACTTGGTCAGGATCAGCTTGTTTTGCGACGTCAGCCGCAAGCGGTAATTCTCTTCGCCGTGCGCAATGATGATCTCGCGTTCGGTTGCAAACAGCTCGCGGCTGTCGAGCCGGTTGCCGCTCATGACCACCGATCGCCCCGCAACAGGGGGATTCCCTGCTTTCCCGGTGGCGTCTCCGAGTTTGTCTCCGGAAGGTGCGGCCATCTAATTCTGTTGTGCCCCAAAGAAGTTCTTATGATCCAACCTTGTATAGTTGGGCCGAAGCGCAATCCAACCGCGGCAATTTACAATAGATATAAAGTGCGCCCTGCGGTCATTGACCGCCCCGACGCCACCGCTTAACCAAATGTGACAGAATGCGGGCGGGGGAGCCTGCGTTCGAAAAGTGGTAGCCAGCAAGCAGCTCGCACGTCGCGCAGCGCCCGCCAGCCAGACCCAAGAAATTCGATAACAGGTTGGGGTTGTTATGGCTGACGGGGCTAGGTATCCGCGCGCCCTTCTTTTGGGCGCGTCGGTGGTGTCATTTGCGTTGCTGATGGTCGATGCCGCGGTTGCGCAGACCGCGGACACGCAGGAGACCGGTCGTCCGTCGGAACGGAAAAAACAGGCCAAGCGCAAATCCGCCAAGCCGCAAGCGGAACAGCAGGCCGCCGCGCCGGTGTTGAATGCGTACGCGCAGGTCGGCCGCGCACCGGTGCAGTCGCTCGACACCATCACGGTTGCGGCATCGAAGACCGAAGAGCGCGCGATCGACGCGCTGGCGCCGGTCAGCGTCGTGACGCTCGAACAGATCCAGGGGCGTCAGGCCTCTACGGTCGGCGATCTCCTCTACAACATCCCCGGCGTCTGGGTGCAGAACCGCGGCGATGAGCCGTCCACCGCGATCAATATTCGCGGCCTGCAGGATTTCGGCCGTGTTGCCGTGGTGGTCGATGGCGCCCGGCAGAACTATCAGCGCACCGGCCATTTTGCGAACGGCTCGTTCTTCCTCAATCCGGAACTGATCGCCGGAATCGATATCGTGCGCGGCCCGACCGCGAACATCTACGGCTCCGGTGCGATCGGCGGCGTGGCCTCGTTCCGCACCAAGGACATCGAGGACGTCGTGCGGCCGGGCGAGCGCTGGGGCGTGGATGCCAAGACCATTCTCGGCACCAATTACGGCCGTGCGCTGGGTTCGGTCTTCGGTGGCGTTCACGTCAACCCGAACGTCGATCTGTTTGCCGGCGGCACCTACAGCACGCAGGAAAACTACAAGGACGGCACCGGCTATGAGGTCGCCAATACCGGAAACCGTCTCAACAGCGGTATCGGCAAGCTGACGGTGCGCCCGGCTGATGGGCACGAGGTCAAGCTCGGCGCCATATTCCAGGAGAGTATCTACAGCGTCGGCCAGCCGCCGCGGCGCGCCGGCGATCCGAATTCAACCAATCCGAACGGCACCAACAACCTTCTCGGCACGTCGATCTACGCAACCAATGTGAAGAACTACACGACCACGCTCGGCTGGAAATATTCGAAGCCGGAAGACAAGTGGTTCGATTGGGATGCGAAGGTCTACTGGAATCGGACCGACAACGATCAGATCAAAACGTTCCACACCAGTACGACTCCGTCGGTCTATTGCGGCGGCGTCCCTGGAAATCCGATCTCCGGCTGTATCGGCAGCAACCGCGGATATCTGCTCGACACGGTCGGCGTCGACGTTCACAACACGACACGTTTCGAGACCTATGACTGGCGTCATGCCGTCACCTACGGGCTCGATGCGTTCCAGGACAAGGTGTCGACCGAAGACCTTCGCGGAACCTCGGAGGTTACGACCCCGGGCGGCAGGCGCACGGTGTCCGGCGGCTTCGTGCAGTGGAAGGCCAATTACACCTCGATGCTCGAAGTGGTGGGCGCGCTGCGTTACGACAATTACAAGCTGGAATCGGCGACGACATCCTCCGGCGGCGATCGCTTGTCGCCGAAGATCACGGTCGGCCTGATGCCCCTGGCCGTGCTGACGCCCTACGTCAGCTACGCGGAAGGCTACCGTGCACCGTCGATCACGGAGACGCTCGTGAACGGCCCGCATGCCGGCGCCACCGCGCAAGACTCCTTCTTCCGCTGTCCGTCGGGCACGCCGGGTCCCGGCGCCGATTCGACATTCTGCTTCGTTCCCAATCCGAACCTGCGGCCCGAAATCGGCAAGACCAAGGAAATCGGCTTCAACCTGAAGAAGAACGACGTGTGGGTTGCTGGCGACAGCATCCGCGGCAAGTTCAACTTCTTCCGCAACGATATTACCGATTACATCGATCAGGTCGCGTACGGAACGCCGGTTGTCGTTCCGGGCTTTGGTAGTTTCTTCCCGTTCCTGCAGTACCAGAACGTTGCGCGGGCCAGGATTCATGGTTTCGAGGCCGAAACGATGTATGACGCCAACCTCTGGTTCGTCGGGGTCGCCGGAACCTTCCAGGAAGGCAAGAACCTTCAGACCGGTTTCGGGTTGTACAGTGTCCCGCCGCAGAAGATTACGACGACGGCTGGTTTGAGGTTCCTCCAGAATACGCTGGTGGTCTCCGTGATGTGGACGTCGGCGAAGGCAAACAGGGACATTCCCGTGACCTATACGCCCGCAACGTCGTACGATCTCGTCAACCTGTATCTTCAATACAAGCCTACGCCCGACCTGACCCTCAATCTGTCTGCCGAGAATATTTTCAACACGTATTACCGGCCTTATGCCATTCCGGTCGGCAGCACCGGCGACACGCAGAACGACGTGAAGTGGGCGAGTGCGGGTCCTGGAATGGTCTTCAAGGGCGGTCTCAAATATCACTTCGGAGGCACCTGATCGGAGTAAGAACAACCGGCGGTCTTGTTTGAGAGATTGCCACCATCAAGGCTCCGGGCCGTGCTGATGTCCCAGCGCGGCTTCGGAGCATTTCTGCGTTACGATATGATCGGGCCAAACCGGCTACGACGACAACCAGGGAGATTTCCATGTTTATCGCGATGAACAGGTTTCAGGTGAAGCTTGGCCAGGAGCAGGCTTTCGAGACGGTGTGGGCAACGCGGGAGTCCTATCTCGGCAACATGGCCGGCTTCGTCGAATTTCATCTGCTCAAGGGTCCGGTCGCCGACGACCACACGCTGTATTCGTCGCACACCACCTGGGTCGACAAGGCGGCGTTCGAGGCCTGGACCCGCTCGGAAGAGTTCCGCCGCGCCCACGCCCGCGCCGACAACAAGACCGGCGAAAGCCTCTACCTCGGCCATCCCAAGTTCGAAGGCTTTGAGGTGATCCAGTCCGAGCGTAAAACCAGCGCCGCCGCCTGACGGGAGGCTTGCATGTCGAGCACTACCGATCTCAAGGCGTATATGACGGAAAATCCGGGCGCGGTGATCGAGGACGTTGCGCGCGAGCGCAATGTCACGCCGCGCGCGGTGATCGAGGCGCTGCCCGGGACGATGGTGCGCATCGGCCCCGGCAATCAATTCGCCGCCGCGATGCAGGACGTCGCGCAATGGGGCGAGGTGACGCTGATCGTCCATACCGACGACGCGATCTTCGAGTTCACCGGTGCGATCCCGGCGGGCGAGGTCGGCCGCGGCTATTTCAACCTGATGCAGCCGAACGGCCTGCACGGCCATCTCAGGCATGAGCGCTGCGCCGCGATCGCCTTTGTCGAGCGCCCCTTCATGGGCAAGTCGTCGGCCTTCGTCGCCTTCATCAATGTCGATGGCGGCATCATGTTCAAGGTGTTCGTCGGCCGCGACGAGACGCGGGCGTTGCGCGGCGACCAGCTGAAGCGCTTTCAGTCGCTCGCGGACAGCCTTGCTTCGGCAAAGGCGGCCTAGCCGTCCGCAGTGTTGTCAGCCGGGAGATGACCATGCAGCAGAGTGTGCTCAGATTGGCGATCGGCAGGCTGGCGGCCTCGATCGCCGCTTGCGTGGCAGTATTTCCGGGGGCGGCGCTTGCCGCGACCGACACCGCGTTGCTGCCGCGCAATCTCTCGCCATGGAACATGTTCGTCAACGCCGACATCGTGGTGCAGGCCGTGATGGTCGGACTGGCGTTTGCCTCGCTGGTGACCTGGACGATCTGGCTGGCGAAAACGCTCGAGATCAGGCGCAAGACCGCGACCGCCAGGCGGCGGATCTCCCTGCTCGAGGCCGATACGGTGCTCGCCGACGTCGAGAAGCAGTGCCGTGGCGGCGGCGACGCGGTGGCGCAGATCGTGCAGTCCGCGGCGCGCGAAGCCAGCCTTTCCGGCGGCATCGCCGATGACGGTTTCAAGGAGCGGATCGCGCTGCGGCTGGAGCGGGTCGAGGCCGCGATGTCGCGGCAGATCGCGCGCGGCACCGGCGTGCTGGCGACCATCGGCGCTACCGCGCCCTTTGTCGGCCTGTTCGGCACGGTGTGGGGCATCATGAACGCCTTCATCGGCATTTCCGAAGCCCACACCACCAATCTTGCCGTGGTCGCCCCCGGCATCGCCGAGGCGCTGCTGGCGACCGCGCTGGGGCTGGTGGCCGCGATCCCCGCGGTCGTGATCTACAACCATCTGACGCGCACGATTTCGGCCCATCGCGCGCTGCTCGGCGACGCCTCTGTCATGGTGATGCTGCTGATCAGCCGCGAGGGCGATCGCGGCTCGTTCCGGCTGGCGCGCGCCGCGGAGTGAATCATGGGCGCTAGATTGGGCACACGCGCAAGCTTCGGCGGCCGCTCGCGCGGCGGCGACGACGATCTTGCCGAGAATCACGAGATCAATGTCACGCCGTTCATCGACGTGATGCTGGTGCTGCTGATCATCTTCATGGTCGCCGCGCCGCTTGCCACCGTCGATCTCGGCGTCGATCTGCCCGCCAGCGCGGTCGAACCGGCGCCGCGTCCGGACAAGCCGGTGTTCGTTACGGTCAAGCCGGACCTGTCGGTCGCGGTCGGCGAGGACATCATCGCGCGCGACACGCTGACCGCGACGCTCGATGGCGCCACCAAGGGCCGCAAGGACGAGCGGATCTATCTGCGCGCCGACAAGGCGGTCAGCTATGGCGACCTGATGGAGGTGATGAACCTCTTGCGCAACGCCGGCTATCTCAAGGTCGCGCTGGTCGGCCTCGACGGACGTAGCTGACCGCGATGAACGCGTTCGCGCTGCATGACGCCACCGATCACGCCGGGGTGCGGCGCTGGGGTACGTCTGGTATTGCGATCCTCGCCGCGCATGCCGCGCTGATTGCGCTGTTCATGACCTGGTACACGCAGCGGCCGCCGCCGGGCGCCATTTTGCCTGCGATCATGGTCGACATGTCGCCGGTATCGGCGGCGCCGCAATCGACTGAGCTGGAGCGCGCCTCTGACCAGCTGATGGAGCAGGCCGACGCCTCGCCGCCGGAGCCGGTCAAACAGCAGGAGGTGGTCGAGGAGCAGATCGCACCGACCCCGCCGCAGGAGAAGCCGGAGGTGGTGGCGCCGCCCGAGCAGAAGGTGGAGATGAAGCCGGCGGCCGAGCCCGCCAAGCCCGTCCCGACCGCCACGCCGACACCGGTCAAGCCAAAGGTCGTCCGGCCCGACGCGAAGAAGCCGAACCAGGCGACACCCGCGCCACGCACCGCGGCGCCGCCGCGTGTTGAACGCCAAGCCCAGGCCGTCTCCGCGGCCAGCGCCGGTGCATCGGCCTCGGCGCTCGCATCCTATAATCAGCGCGTCCGCGCCCATCTGATGCGTTTCCACCAGTACCCGTCGGGGGCCAACGGCCAGCGCGGCGTCGCGCGGCTGTCTTTTACGGTGAGCCGCAGCGGACAGGTAAGCGGAGGCCGCCTCAGCGGATCGTCGGGCGTTGCCGCGCTCGACGCACAGGCCTCGGCGATGATCCGCCAGGCTTCACCATTTCCCCCGATCCCATCCGAAATCCCGCAGGGATCGATCAGCTTCACGATCCCTGTGGCGTTTACGGTTAGATAATCGGTCGTCTATTCCTTCACCGCGCCGGTCAGCGACGAGACGTAATAGTCGACGAACAGCGAGTAGAACAGTGCGACCGGCAGCGAGCCGAGCAGCGAGCCCGCCATCAGCGCGCCCCACTGGTAGACGTCGCCGGTGACGAGTTCGGTCAGGATCGCGACGGGAACGGTCTTGTTGGCGCCGCTCTGGATGAAGGCGAGCGCGTAGATGAACTCGTTCCAGGACAGCGTGAACGAGAAGATGCCGGCCGAGATCAGGCCGGGCACCGCCAGCGGCAGCGTGATCCGGCGCAGGATCTGCAGCCGCGTCGCGCCATCGACCAGCGCGCATTCCTCCAGCTCATAGGGAATCGACTTGAAGTAACCGATCAGCAGCCAGGTGCAGAACGGCACCAGGAAGGTCGGATACACCAGGATCAGTGCCATCGGCGAGTCGAACAGGCCGAATTGCACGATCACGGTGGCCAGCGGAATGAACAGGATCGAGGGCGGCACCAGATAGGCGAGGTAGATCCCGAGGCCGACATAGGGGCTGCCGCGGAAGCGCAGCCGCTCGATCGCGTAAGCGGCCAGCGTCGAGGCGAACAGCGACAGGAAGGTTGAACCGACAGCCACGAACATCGTGGTCTTCAGCCAGGTCGGATACGCCGTATTGAACAGCAGATGCTTGATGTGGGCGATGGTCGGCGAGGTGATCCAGAACGGGTTGTGCTCCTTGTAGTTCAGAAGCTCCGCGTTCGGTTTGAACGAGGTGATCGCCATCCAGTAGAACGGGAACAGCAGGATCAGCACGAAGCACGACAGCGGCAGATAGATCATCATCACCCGCCGCGCGCGGGAATCCCACGACATGGTGTCCGGCGTGGCGCTGGCGACATTGCTGTTGCCCGGTGAGGCAGCTACGTCAGTCATTGGCTTCTCCTTGCTGCCATTTGCGGCGGGCGAGGCCGAAGTAGCTGAACAATGTTGCGAAAACCAGGAACGGGATCATCGACACCGCGATCGCCGCACCCTCGCCGAGCTCGCCGCCGGCGATGCCGCGCTGGAACGCCAGCGTTGCCAAGAGATGCGTCGAATTGACCGGCCCGCCGCGGGTAATGGCGTAGACCAGCTGGAAGTCGGTAAAGGTGAAGATAATCGAGAACGTCATCACGATGGCGAGAATCGGCATCATCATCGGCAGCGTGATGAAGCGGAAGCGCTGCCAGGCGGTGGCGCCGTCCAGCATCGCCGCCTCATAGAGCGAGGGCGAGATGGTCTGCAGGCCCGCCAGCAGCGAGATCGCCACGAACGGAATGCCGCGCCAGATATTGGCGACGATCAGCGAGAACCGCGCCGGCCACGGCGTGCCCAGGAAGTCGATGTTGGTGGTGCGGATGTGCAGCACGTCGACCAAAAGATAGGAAATGATCGAGAATTGCGGATCGTAGATCCACCAGAACGCCAGCGCCGACAACACCGTCGGCACGATCCACGGCAGCAGGATGATGGCGCGGAGCAGGCTCTTGAGCGGGAAGTGGTTGTTGAGCAGCAGTGCCAGCCAGAAGCCGAGCGCAAATTTCCCGATGGTCGCGACCGCGGTGTAGAACACGCTGTAGAACACCGCGTTCCACCACAAGGGATCCTTCAGTAGGTACTGGAAGTTCTCCAGGCCGATGAAGACGCCGCGCTGGCCGATGGTGGTATCGGTGAAGGCGAGCCAGACGCCGAGGCCGAGCGGGTAGGTGAGGAACACCGCCAAGAGGCCGATCGCCGGCGCAAGGCACATCACGATCAGGAACGGCTTGTAGTCGAACAGGCGCACGATCCAGCCCGGTTGCCGCTGCTCAATGATGCGTCGAGGTCGAGAAGGTAGGGTCGTCACAGACATCAGATGGTTGTCCCGCCTTGGTCAGTGTCATTCCGGGGCGATGCGAAGCATCGAACTATGGTGCGCAATTGCGCACCTGAGAATCTCGAGATTCCGGGTCTGGTGCTTACGCACCATCCCGGAATGACGGAATTTAACTTCTGCAACGGCGGCCGTTACCGGTCCTGGCGCCGGAAGTACCGCTTCGCACGCTGCTCCGCCTCCGCGGCGGCGGCTTCCGGCGTCGAGGCGCCGGTCGCAACCGCTGCGCACATCTGCACCAGCACGTAATCGGCGCTGACAGCACCCGTTGCGGTCGAGATCGGACCCTTGTAGCCGTCGTAATACGTGCTCTGCATGGTGTTCTTGAAGATCGCGACCTTGGGATCCTCGGACCAGACCTTGGCTTCGGCGTAGGCGGCCAGCGGCTGCGACCAGTAGCCGGAGTTGGCGTTGAGCCACGGCTCGTACTGGTCCTTTTCCAGCATGAATGTCAGGAAGGCCTTGGCGGCGTTGGGGTACTGGCTGTGCTTGAACAGCATCGCGTTCAGCGTCAGGCCCGCCATCGGCGAAATCTTGGCATTGCCCTTCGGCAGCAACTGATGCTCGCTGTCCTCGGCGATCGCCTTGGTCGCCGGATCGTTCTTCAGCGAGAAATACAGCGAGACGCCGTTGGCGGTCAGCGAGATTTCCTGCGCGGAGTAGGCGCGGTTGTTGCTCACGTCGTTCCACGACGGCGTGCCGGCGATGAAGGTCGGGTACAGTTCCTTGACCCATTTCAGCGCGGCGACGGTCTCCTTGCTGTTGATGACGATGTTACCGGATTCATCGAGCAGGGCAGCGTTATGCGACCACAGCACCCAGTTGGCAAAACCGTTGCCGTCGCCCTTGGCGTTGCCGAGCGCGAAGCCGGCCGGCTTGCCGGCCTTCTGCAGCTTCTGGCACAGCTGGAGAATTCCGGCGTGGTCTTCCGGGACCGAGTCGTATCCGACCGACTTCAGGATCGACTTGCGGTAGATCAGGGGGCCGGCGGTCGCGCCGAACGGCAATCCGATCCAGGCGTTGCTCTTGCTGCGCTTGCCGTATGTCTGCGCCAGCGGCAGCCAGCCGCCGTAGCGCTTGCCGAGGTAATCGGCGACGTCGCTCAGTTCGACCAGTTTGTCGACGTAAATGTGCGGCGCGTCGGAGAAGCCGATGATCATGTCGGGGCCGGCGCCGGAGTTCGAGGTCACCGCGGTCTGCTGGTTGATGTCTTCCCAGCCGACGAAGTCGACCTTGACCTCGACCCCGGTCTCCTTGGTGAACTTGGCGGCATTGGCGCGGAACACGTCCTCGTCGGCCTGCACGAAACGAACCGGACGCAGCATGCGCAAGGAGGCGCCTTTTTCGATCGCAAACTTGGGCACCGGAACATCGGCGGCCTTGATGGGTGATTGCGCCGATGCGCCGGTGGCGGCCAGCGCGGCGGCGGAAACACCCAGTGCCAGCGCCTCGCGGCGGGTAATATCGTTCTTCATTATATTCGTCTCCCTGTTTTTCCTGCTCCCGGCGTTGATCGCCGATGAACTCGCGGCCTCCGGTTCCCAGCGGAACCGAAGGGTATAGTTTTCTTCCTGGTGCGTTTTCCCGGGCGCGGACCGTTCTCCGCTTCGCCCGACGACGCGTTCGGCCGTCCTAGCTGTTGGGACCGCGATCCATGCTGACAGGCTGCCAGCGACGAAGCGAGGTGTTTTGCAGCACCGACGGATTGACGCAGCTTACCGGCCACATTCCGGACAGCACCAGTGACAATTCGTAGCCCACACGGCGCTTGCGCGCTTCGTCGAAACGTGCCGATGCCGAGGCGACATGCGCCGTCAGCGTGACGTTTTCCATCGAGAGCAGCGGGTTGTTGTGCGACGGCGGCTCGGTTTCCAGCACGTCGAGGGCGGCGTGCGCGATCCAGCCCTCCTGCAGCGCCTTGATCAGCGCTTCCTCGTCCACGGTGGCGCCGCGGCCGGTATTGATGAAGATTGCGCTCTTCTTCATCTGCTTGAAGTGCTTCTCGCCGAGCATGTGATGCACCTCCGGCCGCGCCGGGGCGTGCATCGACAGGAAATCCGACTGCGACAGCACCTCCGACAGGGTCGCCGGGAGCACGCCATGGTCGGAAATCAGGGTTTCCTGGATGAACGGGTCATAGGCGATCATCCGCAGGCCAAACGGGGCTGCGCGCTTGGCGACCGCGCGTGCCACCCGGCCGAACGAGATGAAGCCGAGCGTCTGCCCCATCAGCCGCGGAATCTTCAAAAGCTGTGGCCGGCCCTCGGACCAGCGGCCGGTGCGGACCATCTTGTCCTGCTCGACCAGGCGGCGGAAGCCCGAGAGCAGCAGCATCATGGCGTGGTCGGCGACCTCCTCGATGAAGGTGTCGGGGATGTTGGTGACGGGGATGCCGCGGGCGGTAGCGGCTTTGACGTCGACGCTGTCGACCCCGACGCTGCCGAGCGTGATGACCTTGCAATTATCGAGCGCGTCGATGACCGTTTTCGAGATCCGCATGCCTTTGGCGTAGATGGCGTCGGCGGTGCGGGCGGCGGCGATGAATTCCGCCTCGTTGGCCGGCGCCTCGATGATCTCGGCCCCGATCGGCTCCAGCGCCTCCATTTCATAGTCGTAGCCGCCGCCGGCGACCGTGAAACTCGCGCCTTTCGGCGTCAATATCCTGAATTTCGGCATTTCCTGCTCCCGATTTGACTCTTCGGTGTTGATTATGGCTGCGGCGGCGTGCCGCTGCCCCCCGAATTATAAACGTCCTGATCAGCTTCTCGCACAATCCCGCAGCATAGAGACCAATGCTTTTTGCATGTCCGGGCTTCTACGGAGGGGCTTCGTAACAAAGCGCTAAAGGCTCTGACTATAACGTGCGGCGAATCAATTCGCCAATCGCGTCCCGCGCGCATTCCCCGGAGCCCCCCTGTGAAGCTGTCAAATCTGAAGATCACCCCCAAGCTCGGTATCTTGGTGGGGGTGACGCTGCTCGGCCTGTGCGCCGCCGGCGTGCTCGCGGGCCACCTGATGCAGCGCGAGATGCTGAATGCGCGTATCGACCAGACCAGGGCGATCGTCGAAATGGCGCGCAACATGGCGCTGGGGCTGCAAAAGCAGGTTGAAGCGGGCCAACTCACCAAGGAAGCGGCGATTGCCGAATTCGGCCGCCGCGGCGTTACGCTGACCTTCGACAAGGGCTCCGGCTACGTGTTCGCCTATACGATGGATGGCGTCGCGGTGGTGACGCCGGATCCCAAGCAGATCGGTCAGAATCGCCTCGACGTCGAGACCAACGGCAGAAAACTCGCGCGCGAGTTGCGCGACGGCGTCGCGGCCAAGGGCGAAGTCACCTTGCCCTACGAATACATGAAACCGGGCCAGGAGACCCTGATCCGCAAGGTTTCCTACGCGGTCGGAATCCCCGGCTGGAACATGTTCGTCGGCACCGGCGCCTATCTCGACGATCTCGACGCCAAGATGAAGCCGATCGCGTGGCTGTTGGGGCTCGCCATTCTCGGCATCGCCGTGATCGCGGGCAGCATCGCCTGGATGATCGGCCGCAGCATCTCAAAGCCGCTTGGCGAACTCGGCGCGCGCATGCAGGCGCTGGCCGATGGCAAGATCGACGGTGAAATTCCCGGTCTCGGGCGCGGCGATGAGGTCGGCGCGATGGCGGCAACCGTGCAGATCTTCAAGGACAATGCGGTGCGGATCCGCGGCCTCGAACAGGCCGAAGCCGCGACGCAGGCGCGTGCGGCAGCCGAACGGCGGACCGCGATGGAGAACATCGCCAGCGATTTCGAACGCAGCGTCAACGGCATCGTCCGCTCGGTATCGACGGCCGCCGCCGGCATGCAGACCACGGCGCAATCGATGACGGCGACCGCCAGCGACGCCAGCGCGCGCGCTGCGACCGTCGGAGCCGCATCTGAGAGTTCGTCGAACAATGTCGGCACGGTCGCGGCGGCCGCCGAAGAGCTGTCGAGCTCGGTGGCCGAGATCGCCCGCCAGGTGGCGCGTTCCAGCGACATCGCCAGCAAGGCGGTCGGCGATGCCGAGCGCACCAACTCCACCGTCCAGGCGCTGTCCACGGGTGCCGAGAAGATCGGCGAGGTTGTCAAACTGATCCACTCGATCGCCGCGCAGACCAATCTCTTGGCGCTCAATGCGACGATCGAAGCGGCGCGCGCCGGTGAATCCGGCCGCGGCTTTGCGGTCGTTGCTTCCGAAGTGAAGGCTTTGGCCAACCAGACTGCGAAGGCGACCGAGGAAATCTCGGCCCAGGTCGCGGCGATGCAGGCTTCCACCAGCGAGGCGGTCTCCTCGATCGGCGGCATCACCGAAACCATCGCGCAGATGAGCGAGATCACCGTGAGCATCTCGACGTCGATCGAACAGCAGGGCGACGCGACGCGCGAGATCGCGCGCAACATCCAGTCGGTGGCGGCGGGATCGAGCGAGATCAGCGCCCATATCGGCGGCGTCACCACGGCGGCGGCAGCCACCGGCAAGGCGGCGTCCGACGTGCTCTCGAACGCGCGCGAGCTCGACAATCAGTCCGGCATGCTGCGCAACGCGGTCGACGAATTCCTCGTCAAGGTGCGGGCGGCGTAACCAGTTCTCGGCACCAACCACATCGTCATGCCCGGGCATGTCCCGGGCATCCACGTCTTTGCTTGCCGTAACAAAGAAAGACGTAGATGGCCCGGTCATAGGCGAGCGGAAGCGACGCCGTCCTTCAGACGGCTATGCCCCGGCCATGACGGTGAGTGTGGGAGCCTACTGCTTCTCCAGGCCCTCTGGTCCACACTACCCTGTCTGTTATTCTGTCGGCTTGGGCTCATTTTTCCGGAAAGCTGGCATGACCGATCGACGCGCGCGTCCCGTATCCAATTCGGAAGCAGGGGTTCTTGAGCTTCTGCGTCTATTTGGCGACAGCCAGCCAATGGCGGACGAATATGCGGCCGGGTGCCTGCAGAAGGCGAAAGCCCTCGAGCCCGCGCTGAGAGCGTTTGAATACCTGCCTGTCGATACCGCGCGGCGGCCAGGCCCGCTCTCGGGCATTCCGGTGGCGATCAAGGATATCATCGCCACATCAGACATGCCGACGACGAACGGTTCGCCCGTCTATGCCGGTCAGGTTCCAACCGCAAATGCCTGGGTGGTCGAGCGGTTGCGCAATCTCGGCGCGACGATCTTCGGCAAGACGGTATCGACCGAATTCGCCTGGCGGCATCCGGGACCGACGGTCAACCCCTGGAATCGCGAGCATACGCCGGGCGGATCTTCGTCAGGTTCGGCGGCCGCCGTTGCCGCGGGACTGGTGCCGCTGGCGCTCGGTACCCAGACCCTCGGTTCGATCATCCGGCCTGCCGCGTTCAACGGCATCGTCGGATTCAAGCCGAGCTTTGGCGCCATCCCTCGCATCGGCGTGCATCCGCTCAGCCCGTCGCTTGACCATGTCGGCTTCTTTGCCCGGCGGGTCGATGATGTCGCGTTCGCATTGGCGCATCTAGCCGGTTCGAGCGATCGCGATCTCCATGGCCGGCCGTTGCCCGCCTTTGCCGTCGATATCGGCACCGGGCTGCCGCCGCTTAACAAGCCGCGCCTTGCCGTCGTGCGTTTTGCAAAATGGTCGCGCGTTGAAGGCGAGCAGCAAAAAGTGTTCGAGACAGCCATCGCCAGATTGTGTGGCGAGGGCGCCATTCTGGAGGAACTTGAATTATCCGAATTCGACGACGCGAACTGGACGACGATCAATTGCATCCTGTCGAGCGAGGCTGCGCTGATATTCGCCGATCTCGTCGCAAATTATCCGGAACGCACCAGTGATCATCTGAAGTCGCTCGTCGAGAGCGGCAAGGCTCATTCGGCGACCAGCTACCTTGCGGCTAAGGCGTTCCAGGACGCCTGGCGCCACAAATTGACTGCGGAAATGACGGGCTATGATGCCGTGCTGACATTGCCGGCGTTTGGCGAAGCCCCGCGCGGCCTGCACTATACCGGCGATGCGGAATATTGCGCGCCGTGGACCTTGCTCGGCGTGCCGGCCGTGACCCTGCCGGCCGGATTCGGCAAGAATGGTCTTCCGCTCGGCGTTCAAATCGTCGGCACCTATTTGAACGATCATCGTATGCTGCGGGTGGCGAAATGGGTTGAAGCCGCTTTGGGCTTCGAGGCCGGCACCCCAAATGGTCTTGGGCTGGCGCCATCGACCGAGTGATCGCGCCAGCTTCGTAGGGTGGGCAAAGCGTAAGCGTGCCCACCATCCAGATCACGCTCCGTCGGTAGATGGTGGGCACGGCGCGATGCGCCTTTGCCCACCCTACGATCTACCCTCTACTGCTTCTCGATCCCCGCGTCGGCGATCAGCTTTTCCCACAGCACCAGCTGCTCCTTCAGGAACGCGTCGAACTCTTCCGGTGTGCTCGAGAAGGCCTCCATGCCGCGCTCGGCGAGCTGGCTCTTGGTGTCCGGCCGCTCGACGACCTTGCGGATTTCCGCGTTCAACTTGGCGACCATGTCCTTCGGCATATTGGCCGGGCCGAGATAGCCCTGCCATGAGCTGATGTCGAAACCCTTCACCGTAGCGTCCATGGTGGGCAGATGCGGCAGCAGGGCGGAGGGCTTTTTGGTGGTGACGGCCAGCGACTTCAGTGCCTTGCCCTTGACGTGCGGCAATCCGGTCAGGACATCGATGAACATCATCGAGACGCGGCCGGCGATCACGTCGGTCAGCGCCGGCGGCGAACTCTTGTAGGGGACGTGCAGCAGGTCGATGCCGGCGAGGCGGGCAAACGTCGCGCCGGAGACGATCGCCGACGAACTGCCGCTGGCATAGGAGTATTTGCCCGGCTCCTTCTTCGCCAGCGCGATCAGTTCGGCGACCGAATTGGCGGGAATGTCGGGATGGATCACTAGCATGAAGGGCAGGTCGCCGGTCCGCGCGATCGGCGTGAAATCCTTGATCGGATCGTAGCTCATGGTCTTGAGCAGATACGGATTGGCCGAATGCGTGGTGTTGGTCGTCACGAACAGCGTGTAGCCGTCCGGCGCGGAGCGGGCGACATAGCTCGCCGCGATCGAACCATTGGCGCCCGCCTTGTTCTCTATCACCATGCCCACGCCGAGCGCGGTGCCGAGTTCCTTGGAGATGATCCGCGTCGTGGTGTCGGTGCCGCTGCCGGCGGCGAACGGCAGCACCAGCGTGATGTTGCGGTTCGGATACGGAGCCTGCGCGGAAGCCGTTGATGCCAGCGCGAACAGCAAGGATGTTGCCGCCGCCATGCGCCGGTATCGTTTCAAAGACGCGATCATAGGGTCGTTTCTCCCGTTTGGTTTTTTTGAGGGGTTGGCGGGCAAGCTAGCCTGCCCGGAACGAAAGCGAAAGGCGGTCCAGCATGGTCGAGAGGTCGCAGCCGCGCGTTTTCATTTCCGCGCCGAGGCGCGCCTTGACGCGATCACGACGCCGGCCAGCACCAGCGCATAGCCGACCAGGTGAAACAGCCGCAATTGCTCGCCGAGCAGCAGGATCGCCATCGCGGAGCCGAACACCGGCACCAGATGGAAGAACGGCGCGGCGCGGTTCGGCCCGATCAGCGCCAGGCCGCGGTTGAAGAACATGTAGGCCAGCGTTGAGGGAAAGATCAGGATATAGGCCAATGTGGCCAGCGTCAGGAAATCGAATTTCAGCACGGCGCCGGTCGAAAACTCCCAGACCGAGAACGGCACCAGCATCAGCGCGCCGCAACAGGTAGTGAAGGAGATCAGCGACAATTGATGCGTCACCGGGCGGCGCGGCATCAGCGCCGAGTAAAGCCCGAACGACACCAGCGATGAGGCGAACATCACGTCGCCCTTGTTGAAGCTGATGCTGGCGAGCGCCGAGAAATCGCCGCGCAGGATGATAGTCAGGACGCCCATCAGCGAAAGGGCAATGCCGGCGAGCTGCGCGCCGGTCAGCCGCACGCCGAACAGGACCAGCGACCACATCGCCACGAACAGCGGGCCGGACGACTGGATCAGCAGCGCGTTCAGCGCCTGGGTGTATTGCATCGCCCAGAAGGAGATCGCGTTGTTGTAGGCAAAGCCGATCAGCGAGAGGAACAGCATCAGCGGCAGATGGGCGCGCAAGACCTTCCAGTCGCGCTTGAGATGCGGCCAGGCGAACGGCAGCAGGATCAGGAAGACGCCGAACCAGCGGATCGTGGTCAGCGTGATCGGTGGCACGTGGTCGCCGACATGCCGGGCCAGCACGATGTTACCGGCCCAGAACAGCGAGGTCAGGGTCAGCAGGACGTAAGGCTGGTTGTTGAGCCAGCCGACCGGATCGCGGGCGGGCGGCAGTGGCGCGGGGCTGGTCATGGTCTCGCGGGAGTTGTGCCGGATTTTTGCCGCGCGACAAGTCCCGCGTCTGCAATGCTACTATGGCTGCAATGCTAGAATGGTCTGAATTGGTCATAGCCGTAAAGGACGGCGTCGCTTCCGCTCGCCTATGTCCCGGCCATCCACGTCTTTCTGTTTAAATGAAGTCATGCCCGGCACAAGGCCGGGCATGACGTGTTTTGCTAGCAGAACGCGATAACGATCGTGTTGCTTCTTGATCGTCCTACTTCTTATAGGCGGCGATCACGGCATCACCATCGGCCCCGGCCTTTTTCGACCAGTCGGCCGTCAACTGCTCCCCGATCTTCTCAAGGCCGGACTTCAGCGCCGGAGGCACCGGCAGCACCTTCATTTTGTTCGCCTGAAGCTGTTCGAGATACCACTTCGCCTTTTCTTCGTTGAGCTTCCAGCCGCGTTCTTCGGCGACGACAGCCGCCTTGAGGATCGCTTCCTGGGTCGGCTTGTCGAGCGCGTCGAAAGCCGCCTTGTTCACGAAGGTGACGTTCTTCGGAATCCAGGCCTGCGCATCATAGAAATGCGTCATGGTTTCCCACGCCTTGCTGTCGTAGGCGGTCGAGCCTGAGGTCATGAACGAGTTGACAACGCCGGTCGCCAGCGCCTGCGGCAATTCCGCCGCCTGAATGGTGATGGGCTGGGCACCGACGAGTTCGGCGATGCGCGAGGTACCAACATTATACGCGCGAAACTTCAGGCCCTTCATATCCTCGACGGTGTTGAGTTCTTTCTTGGCAAAAATGCCCTGCGGACCCCACGGCACCGCGAAGAGGAGCATCAGGCCTTGCGACGCGAGCTTCTTTTCGACGGCGGGCTTCGACGCCAGCCACAGCTTCTTGGCTGCCGGATAGCTCGTTGCCAGGAACGGGATGACGTCCACGCCGAACAGCGGGTCCTCGTTCTCATGCAGCGAGATCAGGACCTCGCCCGCCTGAGCCTGACCGGTTGCGACGGCGCGCTTGATTTCCGGCGCCTTGAACAGGGACGCTGCGGGATGCACGGTGATCTGCAATTTGCCGCCGGTGGCGTCGCCGACGTCCTTGGCAAACGCGATCAGGTTCACCGAATGCGGATTGTCCGCCGGATAGGCCGCCGGAAGGTTCCATTTCGTCTGCGCGGTTGCGGGAGCGACCGTTGCGGAAACCGCAAACGCCGCGACACCGGCAGCCATTGCGGACGTTCTAACAAGCCTCAACATGACAATACCTTTCTCTAGCCAGGGAACGCTATCCGCGGCAGCAGCATCACGATACCAGGAAACATCGTGATGATGGCAACCGCCAGAACGAGCAAAAAGAAGAACGGCAGGGCGGCCTTGGCGACCGTGTTGGAATCCTTGCCGCTCATGGTCTGCAAAACGAACAAATTGAAACCGACGGGCGGAGAGACTTCAGCCATTTCCACCACCAGCACCAAGAAGATGCCGAACCAGATCAGATCGAAGCCGGCCTGCTTCACCATCGGAATGACGATGGCCGTGGTTAGCACGATCATGGAAATGCCGTCGAGGGCCGTGCCGAGCACGATGTACATGACGGTGAGCGCCGCGATCAGCGCATAGGGACTGAGCTGGAGACCGTTCACCCAGTTCGCAAGCGCCAGCGGGATGCCGGTATAGGCCATCGACGTGCCCATGTAGGATGCGCCCGCCAGGATCAGCAGGATCATGCAATTGACCCGCGTTGCGCCCATGACGCTGGCCCAGAACGCCTGCCAGGTCAGCGCGCCCTGCCACCATGCGATCGCGAGCGATCCCAGGACGCCCCAGGCCGCACATTCCGTCGCCGTCGCCCAGCCCATCAGCAACGACAGAAAGACGAAGGCGATCAGCAGCAGACAGGGGAACAGATTGAGCGATTCTGAGATGCGCTTGCGAAAGCTCATCGGCGGATCGGCCGGCGGCGTGCGCTTCGGATTGGCAAGCGACCAGACGGCGATGTAGCCGGAGTAAAGCGCCATCACCAGCAAGCCCGGCAGAAAGCCGGCGAGGAAGACCTGAATGATGGAGACGTTGGCCTGCACGGCGTAGACCACCATGGTGATCGACGGCGGGATCAGAATGCCGAGCGTGCCGGCGCCGGCCAGCGAGCCGAGGCTCAGGCCTTCGTCATAGCCGCGCTTCTTCAACTCGGGCAGGGCGATCTTGGCCACCGTGGCGCAGGTCGCGGCCGACGATCCCGACACCGAACCGAACACGCCGCAGGCGAGCACGTTGACGTGCATCAGCCGGCCCGGCAGCCAGTTCAGCCACGGCGCAAATCCGCGAAACATTTCTTCCGAGAGCCGCGTGCGAAAGAGAATTTCGCCCATCCAGATGAACAGCGGCAAGGCCGCGAGCGACCACGACGCGCTGTTGCCCCACACCGTTGTCGCCAGCACGCTGCCCGCTGGAATGGCGCCGCCGGCGAATTGCATGCCGGCCCATCCCGTCGCCATCAAGGCGACGCCGATCCAGACGCCGGCACCCAGCAGCAGCGCAAGAAATCCCAGCAGGATGGCGGCGATCGAGAGCAGCTCCATGTCAGACCCCGCTCTGCATGGCGCGTTCGACGATCTCTTCGGCGCTCTTTGGTTTCGGCAACTCGTAGCGCGGCGGAAAGCCGCGCAGCACGTGGAGCAGCTCATCGACAAAGGCGATGAAGAGAATCACGAGGCCGCCGCTGTAGCCGAGCTGCGGTATCCACAGCGGCACCGCGATCACGCCTTGCGAAATGTCGAAAAACTTCCACGACTGCCACGTCATGACCGAGGCGTGCCAGGCGAAAAAGCCGATGAAGCCGGTGCCGACCAAGAGCGCGGCGATCTCCACATAGTGGCGGATGGTGTCGCTGAGGCGGTCGATCAAAAGACCGACGCGGATCATCTCGCCGTGCTTGAACGTATGGGCGAGCCCGAGGAAGGCCGTCGCCGCCATGCACCAGGAGATGAAATCGTCGCCCGCCGGAATGTTGATGCCGAGCGGCCGGCCGGCCGAAAGCAGCATCATCAGCACGAAAATCGCAATCAGGAAAAGTCCGGCGAGATAGCCGGAGAAAAGGTAGAGCCGATCGAGAAACAGGCGGATCATCGTGTGTTCTTTCCCCTCACGCGCAGATTGCCCGGAAGCAATAGACGTACCACTTCAGCTAACCGTCCCTGGCCGGAAATGCCCCGTCAGCCGTGCTCGAAACGGGCGACTGAAGTCAATCCCGCAAGCGCGGGCAGGGTTTCCGAGTTGTTCAGAGCCGTCAATGGGACGTTCTGCGAATGCCGAAGAGGACCGCCACGAACTATTTCAGTGCCAGCACGACCTCACCCGCCGCCGGATCGGTGACGCCCAGGCCGCCGCCGAGGTCTTCGAGCGTATCGCGAAAAGAATTGAGGGTCGCGATCATATTCGGCCGCGCCGCGACGCACGCGTCCATGTCTTTCCACTCGGCGATAATGCAATAGGAGCGGTCACCGGTCTTGATGATGTTGGCGTGCGTCAGGCCCGGCCACGTCGCTTCAACGTTATTGTGGGCATCCAGAAACTCCTGATCGCGTCCTGGTTTCACTCGGAAACGCACCGTATTGAAAGCGGTCATCGGCCTTCTCCCCTCGCCTTTGAGGGTGTCGAGGATACCCAGCCTGCACGCGGTTGCGCAATACAATAGGGCCCCTGACCCCGCCGCGCGAGCATTCCCGAGCCTGCAATGTGCTGCGAGCCGCCGAGCGCCGGCCCGGCCCTAGAACTTCCGCACCAGATCCGGCGTGATCTCGCTGATGCTGCGAATGCCGAGCAACGCGAGGTCGCGGTCGATCTCGGCATGGAGCAGGCTGATGGCGCGCTGCACGCCGGCCTCGCCGCCGGCGATCGCCGCGTAGAGGAAGGGACGGCCGACCCAGACGAAATGGGCGCCGAGCGCCAACGCCTTGATCACGTCGGTGCCGCGGCGGATGCCGCCGTCGACCATGATAGTCATGCCTTTCGCCTCGGCCGCAATCTCCGGCAGCGTGCGCAGGCCCGACATCGTGTAGTCGAGCTGGCGGCCGCCATGGTTGGAGAGCATCACGCCATCGACGCCGCTCTCGCGCGCGATCCGGGCGTCGGTGGGCGAGACCAGTCCCTTGACGACAAGCTTGCCCTTCCAGCGCTTGCGGATCAGTTCGACATGCTTCCAGGCGAGTTGGTCGCGGGCGCCGATGTTGCGCATCAGATTCTTGGCCAGCACCGGCGGGCCGCGCTGCGCGTCCATGTTCTCGAAATGCGGCATGCCGTGGTTCTTCACGGTGCGCAGCCAGGTGCCGAACAGCCAGTGCGGATGGGTTACCGTATCCCAGGCGACGCGCGGCGTGATCGCCAGCGGCACCTGAAAGCCGTTGCGGATGTTGTTCTCGCGGTTGGGCGGCACCGGCACGTCGGCGGTGACGACGAACGTGTCGTAGCCGGCCGCGGCGACCCGGTCGACCAGGGGCTCGATACGGGCGGGCAGGCCCGCCAGGTAGGCCTGGTACCAGGCGGCCGGATTTTCCCGGCGCACGTCCTCCAGCGTGATCAGCGAGGAGGCGGAGAGAATCATCGGCACGTTTTCGGCGGCCGCCGCCCGTGTCAGCACGATGTCGCCGCGATAGGCGCACAGCGCCGAGGAGCCCATCGGCGGAATGCCGAACGGCGAGGCGTAGGTCTTGCCGAACAGCGTCGTGGATTGGTCGCGGCCGGAGACGTCGTTGAGCACGCGCGGCACGAAACCATATTCGTCAAAGGCTGCGCGGTTGTCGCGGACCGCGGCGTCGGTCTCGGCGCCGCCGGCGATGTAGCCGTAGAGGAACTTCGGAATCCGCCGCCGCGCCGTGGCTTCGAAATCGTCGAGCGCGAGATAGCGTTTCAAGGCGCGCGGCACCTCGCTCGTGGCGCGGGTCACGGTCGGCGGCGGAGCGGTCAGGCCAGCGGATTTATCGAGCACGGCGGAGCAGTCCCTGTTCTTGGTTTATTATCGGGCAATACGCTATCGCCTGGCGGGGGGCGCGGCAAACTTGCTATTGTTGATGGACTGGCTGAGATCGATCAGCATTTTTCGAGCTTCTTTCAGCGCCGTGTCGGACTTCTTGTCGAAACTTTCGATCAGTTCGCGCATCGAAATCACGGTCGGCAGCAGTTCGCCGCCATATTTGTCGCTGGCAAGGCCGCCGAGGAAGTTCGTGGTCTTGGTCAGCGCTCCGTCGACCGCGTTGATGCCGTCATCGGCCGTGCTGATGATGCTGCTGATCCGCTCGCCACTGCCAGACAGCGAGGCCGTGAACGTTTCGAAATTGCGCAGCGTGTCTTTCACCGCGACTTCATTGTCGGCGATGATCTTGTCGACGTTGCGCAGCGCCACGCGGATCCTCTCCTGCATGTCCAGCAACCCTTCCGGATCCGCGGTCAGTTCGGGAATGCCGTCGGCGCCGAGCGGGGGCGGATCGACCGTGCCGCCGGTAAAGGAGATCGCGGCGATGCCGGTCAGGCCCTGGAATTCGAGGCCGACCTGGGTGTCCCGGCGTACCGGGGTGTTGCCGTCGATCATGGTGAGCACGACGACGCGGCGCGGATGGTCCAGTTGCATCGACACCACTTTGCCGACCCGGACCCCTGCGAAATTCACGCTGCCGCCCTGGCGCAGGCCGGAGGCGGAGCCCTCGAAGATCACCCGGAACGGCGTCTTCTGCTTATTGCCAGCGAATTTCTGATAGCCAAGGAACGAGCCGAGCGACCCGGCGATCAACGCCAGGGTCAAGGTCCCGATCATCAGATTGCTGGCGCGCGCCATCAGTGAAATCCTGCGAAGCAGGCCCGATAGATAGCGGATTTGCCGCTGCAAGTCACCGCAACCAGGCTGTCCAAAACTAGTCGGTCGCTTGCTTTCGCGACGCCACAAACACCCCGGTCAGGACCAGCGCAAAGCCCAGGAAGTGGAACGGCTGCGGGTGCTCGCCGAGGAAGGCGATCGACATCACGGTTCCGAACACCGGCACCACATGAAAGAAAGGGGCGGCGCGGTTGGCGCCGATCAGCTGCACCCCGCGATTGAAGCAGAGATAGGCCAGCGTCGAGGGAAACAGCGCCACATAAAACAGCGTCAGCAGGTTGGCGGCGTCGATCCGCATCAGGGGCCGTGCGAACAGTTCCCAGATGAACAGCGGGATCAGGCACGCAGCACCTGCGCCGAACGTAAAGGCGACGAACGACAGGCCGTGGATGGCGGGGCGTTTCAGCGACAGCACCGAATAAAGCCCGAAGATCGCCAGCGCCACGATGAAGATGAGATCGCCTTTGTTGAACTCGATGTTCTTGAGCGTGGTGAGATCGCCGTGCAGCAGGATCACAAGCACGCCGGCCAGCGACAGCAGAACCCCGCCGGCCTGGGCCAGCGTCAGCCGCATGCCGAACAGGACCAGCGACCACACTGCGACGATCAGCGGCCCGGCCGATTGCAGCAGCAGCGTGTTGAGCGCCTGGGTGTGTTCGAGCGCCCAATATTGCAGGGTGTTGAAGGCGCCGATGCCGGTGATCGACAGAAAGATCATGATGCCGAGGCGGCCGCGGATCGCGGCCCAGTCGCGCATCAGATGCTTCCAGGCAAAGGGAAGGATGATGAGGAACGCGAACGACCAGCGCAGGAACGACAGCGTCACCGGTGCGATATGCCCGGCGGCGAGGCGGCCGACGATGGCGTTGCCGGCCCAGCACAGCGCGGTGATGCTGAGCAGCAAATAGGGCTGGTTGGCGATCCAGTTCGCAGGCTGCGCGGGCGCGTTGGGTTCGGAAGCAGACATTCGCAAAAACAGGGCCCGGTTCATGACGCCGCGGCCCGCCCGGCGATGCAAGCCGGGCCGGAGAAGGTCGCCCGGCCTGTGTCACAGACACCGATTTGCCGCGTTCATCAATGGGGCAGATGCATCGCGACCATGCGCGGAGGGAGTTGATGCGCGGGCGTTCCGGTTAGAGCGTTTTCCAGCGAAGCATGCCTCGGGCTTGATCCGGGGGTGGATGCCGGTTCGCGTCAAGAAAACGCGTCAAATCAAGAATCTGGAGCCTCGTTCTGTCTCAATCGGAACGGAAATGGCTCTAGCCGGCCTGGTCGGGACCCGCGGCCTGACGCTTGACGATCTGCTCGGCGAGCTGGATCAGCATCCGCTTGGTATTGTTGTCCTGCAGCTCGCGGAATACGCGCAGCAAACGCAGTTCGAGCAGTGCCTGCTTCGTATCGGCATTGGCGATACCGGATTGCGGCTTGGTCGACGGCGACAGGCCCTCGAACAGATCGTGGGAGACGCCGAGCGCGTCCGCCACCTGCATCAGGCGGCCGGCACTAACGCGGCCCGACCCGTTGTTGGTTTTCGGCGTCGGCTGGCCAGGGGCTCCGAGTACTTCCGCAAGATCGTTCTGCGAAAGCCCGAGCGCGAGCCATCGCGCCTTCACCAGTTGATCGATTTGCCCGTCGGTCGACTTGCTCATTTGCCTCACTCAGCCAATCTTTGACCGTGATTCTTTCATGAAACCAGCGAACAGATTCACCAGCGGCTCACCCTTGTAGGTTTTCTGCAAATCGTTGGGATGGACGAACTCATCCCGAAACCACGGATATTTGCGGCCGTCGAACGCCTGGATGGTCCAGTCGATCAATTGCTTGACGCGTGGAATCCGCTTCGCATCGGGGTGGTAGGTGAGCCAGATGTCGAGCGGAAACTGGACGCCGAGATCGAGCGGAATCAAGGGCCCGGCGATCGCCGGTATGTAGGTCGGCAACCAGCCGATGCCGGCGCCTTTGGAGACGGCCCAGACATGCGCGCTGGAGACGTTGTTGCGCATCGCGACAAAGCCGAGCTGTTCGCGTGCGGCATGCCGTTCGTACATCTCCTTGCCTTTGGTCTGCTCTGCGTCCTGAATCACCATGCGATGATTTTGCTGCAGGTCGTTCAGGTCTGTCGGCATGCCGTAGATTTCGACATAAGACGGACTGACGAACGGCATGATGTGAAGCCGGCCGATCTTGACCCGCTTCAGGTTGGGATTAGCGGGCTCCTCGAGCTGCACCGCGACATCGGCTTCGAGCCGGAGCACGTCCGCCGATCGCATCTCGCATTTCAGATCGACCAGCAGTCCGGAATAGACCCGCTGGAATTCGACCAGCCGGGGCGCCAGCCAGAAAGTGCCGAGCCCCTCGGTCACGGCAAGCCGGACCTCGCCGGTGAGCGCCGGCGTCGCCCGGCTTAGCGCGCGGTCAAGCCCGAAGGACGCCTCTTCCATCCGCTTGGCGGCGTCCAGAACCGCCTCGCCTTCCGGCGTCAGCCTGATCCCGTCGACGTGGCGGGTCATCAGGGGCGTCTTGTAGGCATTCTCAAGGACTGAAATTCGCTTGCTGAGGAAATTGGCGGACATGTTCAGCTGCGCAGCCGCGGCGCGGAAGCTTCCGGTTCTGGCGACCGCCAGGAAAATCCGGACCAGATCCCAGTTCGCCATTCGTCCCGGCATGTGCGCGCCGTTGTGCGCGCCCCTGCGCTCACCTGAGTGCATACAAATCGCCTCGTTTGTCGCCTTCTAATTTAAGGGAACCATATTTCTATTATTGGCAGAAAACCAAATCTTACACAATCAAGAGACGATCAATGAACGCGCTCGACATCGATCTGATCAGAAAATCCGCCCGGGAGCATGCTCGCGCCAGCCGGTCGGTTCCCGCCAGCCGGTCTACGGCCCATTCTCTCGAGAGAATGACCAATCTTCAAGTGGCCAGACGCACGGTGATTTTCACCGTCGGGGCCGCCGGCATCGCCTCGCTGGTTGACAGGGCCCGCGCCGACATACCGGGATTAACCAAGAACGAAATCCTCCAGGCGGCGGCGCGCCACAACCCCGATATTTTCTGGGCAATCGCGCGAAGCGACCGGTTCGATATCAGCGACCCCAAGGGCGAGGGCTTCCTTGCGGTGTTGCCGCTAACCCACGAGGGCATGCGCCGGCTGCTCGATGGCCGGCTCAACACCAAGGATCCCGAGTTGTGCTACGTCGCGCGGCAATCGGAGCGTCCAGCCGGCATCTATGTCTGGGCGATCCATGCCAAGGGTACGCTCGCGGCAGCGATCCCGCTGGTGCTGCAGAAAATCTCCTCGCCGCTCTACCAGGGCGTCAACCTCTATTCGCGTCCCATCACCAAGGGCGGCCTGCGGGTGCTGGAGCCGCTCGGCTTCCAACCGGGCGCAAGTTACGAGGAATTGTTCGCGCCGCATCTGCAGATGTTCGACCGCTCGAAGGATCTTCCGCGGGTCAAGGCAATGCCGCCCGAGCCGGTCACCGTCGAGGTCGTCCGCTCGATGGACGAGATGGCGCGCGTCATTGCGATCCGCGGAGCGGTCTACATGGGCGAACAACATTGCCCGTTTGAAGAGGAATTCGACGGCAACGATTTCTCCGCCACCCATCTGATCTGCCACAAGGATGGCGAGCCGGTCGGCTGCATGCGGATCCGCTATTTTGCGGATTTCGCCAAGCTCGAACGACTGGCCGTCCGCAACGAAAGTCGCAACGCCGGCCTGGCCGGCAAGATCGTGGACACGGCCATCGAGCTGTGCCGGAAGAAGGGCTACCGCGTGCTGTACGCGCATGCGCAGACCCGGCTGCTCGGCTTCTGGCAGCAACGTGGCTTCAAGCGCGCGCCCGGCCGCAAGTTCGTGTTTTCCGACTTTGACTATGTCGAGGTCAAACTCGAGACCGAGAGGCATCCGCAAAGTATCACCCTCAACGACGATCCCTACGTGCTCATTCGTCCCGAAGGCCGCTGGGATAGACCGGGCATCCTCGAAAAATCCACGAGCCGGGGAATTTGCGAAGCGGCGGATGTCGTCCAATGAGTTCAGTTATTGATCTGCGAACCTATGTCGGCGCCTCGCGTGGCCGCCTGCTGATCATGGTCGACCTGCAGGAGAAAAACTACGCCGCATTGGCCAGGGACAACGCGCGCGACATTCAGCGGTCGCTGAACAACTGCATGGCCGCGATCCGGCATGCGCGCGAGTTCGCCATACCGATCGCGTTCACGCGGCAAGCCGAGGGTCGGGGCGATGGCCCGGGGATACTCGAACGCTCGAGCCAGTCGGCCTGGATTTCCGGTCTCGAGCCGCGGCGGTCGGACATGGTGTTCGAGCGCCAGCAGCCGTCCTGCTACAGCAATCATCTGTTCGAAAGCGTGGTCTCGCAGGCCGGAAGCTTCGCCATTGCCGGTCTCGTCGCCGAGGAAACCTGCCTAGCGACGGCGATGGATGCCGCGCGCAGGGAGCACAGCGTCACCTTCCTGAGCGATGCATCCGTGAGCCGGTCGCGGCCCAATACCGATGCCGCCGCCGTGCATGTGCTCGCCACAAGGGCGATCGAACTTTTCGCCGACGTCGCCACCACGGGCCAGTGGCTGGTCGCGACGTCGCAGCGACCTCTCAAAGGGCATCGCTATGGATGAGTTGAGTGCGCGTCGTTTGCGTAATGTGCTTCCGGTGCTGGTAGAGCAGCGCAATTTGTTGGTTTCCGGCGGCGTTTCCTTTGCCGGCCATCTGGTCGATCTCGCGATCATGCAATTGCGCTTGACTCTGAACGAGATCTCCGAGGATGAATTATCCGAGTTCTCCAACGTGCTCAGCGGCGAACGAACGGATTGATCCCAGGAGTATCGGTATGCCCGGACGCAGGTGGATCATCCTTGCGGTGTTGTTCGCGACGCGCGCGGCCATCGGATTCCAGTTCCAATCGATCGGGTCGGCGGCCAATCTCATGATGGCCGATCTTGGCATCGGCTATTCGGAAGTAGGCTTGCTGCTCGGCGCCTATATGCTGCCGGGCGTCATCGTCGCATTCCCGGCCGGATTGCTCGGAAGCCGGGGCCGCGAAAAGACGCTCGGGCTCGTGGGCCTGGTGCTGATGGCGGTTTCCGGCCTGGCATTGACTTATTCCGGTGATCTCGCCTTCGCACTGACGGCGCGCACCATCGGCGGGGTCGGGGGCACGATCGTGGGTCTGGTCGCGACCAAGATGGTGGCGGACTGGTTCGATGCCCGCGAGATGGTGCTGGCGATGTCGTTCCTGCAGATGAGCTGGCCGTTCGGCGCCATGATTGCGCTGCCGATCCAGACCTTCATCGCCCATTCGCTCGGCTGGCACGCGGTGATGGCGTCGGGTGCGATCTGCTCGGTGGCGGTGCTGGTCGCGTTTGCGATGATTCCCCGCGCCGTGCAGCCGAGCCAGTCGGAGGCCGCCGGCCGCGGCCGGGTGCCGCGTGCGGCGCTGATGCCGGTGGTGATATCGGGCACGATCTGGGGCGCGATGAATCTCGCCTGCGTTTTGTTCTTCAGCTACGCACCGCTATTGCTGGTGGCGCAGGGATCCTCGCCGACGGGTGCGGCGGCGCTGACGAGTCTGTCGATCTGGTTCACCATTCTCGCCATTCCGGCCGGTGGCTATCTTGTGAACCGCGCGGGCCGGCCGATCACCGCAATCATTGTCTGCAGCTTGATCGCAGCCGGTGCGCTGATGCTGTTTGTGGAGAATTTTCATCCGACGATCGCCTGCCTGATTTTTGGCGTCGCGATCGGTCCGATGTCGGGTGCGATCCTGACGATGCCCGCAAGAGTGCTCGAGACCGCCGATCGGTCGGTGGGTTTTGGTCTGTTCTATACCTGCTTCTACGTCCTGATGGCGGCCGGACCCACCGCCGCCGGGAGCCTGCAGGACGCCTGGGGATCGCCGGCGGCGGCGCTGGTCGCCAGCGCCGCGCTGCTGGCATCGATGGTGCCGCTGGTCCTGCTGTTCCTGGTCGTCGCGAAGCGCTGCGACTTCGCGCAGCCCAGCCACGAAGCAAAGCTGCGCGCGGCGTCTTGAATCCTCACATCGTCAGCGCCGGCGCGATGGCGCCGAGCGCCTGCATCGCGTCGCTCGGATCGAGCTCGACCTGCAATCCGCGCTGCCCGCCATTGAGGAACACGGTCGCGTGGCCGAGCGCGGCCGCCTCGATCGCGACCGGCACGCGCTTCTTCTGCCCGAACGGCGAGATGCCGCCGACATGATAGCCGGTGAGCCGCTCGGCATCCGCCGGGCGCATCATCTTCGCGGCCTTGCCGCCGAACGCGCTGGCGAGCTTCTTCATGCTGACTTCGCCGTCCGACGGCACCACCACGCAGACCGGCTTGCCGTCGACCTCGGCCATCAGCGTCTTCAGCATCCGGTCGGGCTCGACGCCGAGCGCCTCGGCCGCCTGCAGGCCGATGCTGTCGGCGGTGGAATCATAGGCATAGCTGTGCAGCACAAACTTCACGCCGAGCTTTTCCAGCGCCTTTGTCGCAGGAGTGGTTTTAGACATTTGCCAGATTACTCCGTGTTCATGCCGCCGCCTTCGCGCCGCCACAAATTTTTGGGGGATATCAAAGGGTTGTCCTCCTTTTTGACGACCCCCAAAGCTTGCTTCTTGCTTGCCTAGACGGGCTGCTTCCTTTATCCGGTTGGGCTGCCTCGCATGCGAACGGCCTCCGGCCGTGATTTGGGCTGGGCAACCTACGGCATGATCCGGAAAAGTGGACACCGGTTTTCCGAGAAGATCATGCCCGAACTAAAAGATATTCGACGGTATGGTTCAATCTGAACCATGCCGGAGAGCATGATCCGGAAAGTCGGGCAGTAGTTTTCCGGGGAGGTCATGCTGAAACCACTTGAGCCGCAGGGAAAACCTTAGAAATGGCCAATGTTGTCGTCGTCGGCGCCCAATGGGGTGACGAGGGGAAGGGCAAGATCGTCGACTGGTTGTCGGAGCAGGCTGACATCGTCGTGCGCTTCCAGGGCGGCCACAATGCCGGCCACACGCTCGTCATCAATGGCGAGACCTACAAGCTGGCGCTGCTGCCGTCGGGCGTGCTGCGGCCCTCGAAACTCGGCGTCATCGGCAATGGCGTGGTGTTCGATCCGCAGGCCTTTCTCGACGAGGTCACCCGGCTGAGGGGCCAGGGCGTCGCCATCAGCCCGGAAAATCTCCGTATCGCGGAGAACGTCACGCTGATCCTGCCGCTGCACCGCGAACTCGACGCGTTGCGCGAATCATCCAACGCCGGCACCGCGATCGGCACCACCCGCCGCGGCATCGGCCCGGCCTATGAGGACAAGGTCGGCCGCCGCGCCATCCGCCTGATGGATCTGGCCGACCTCGACACCCTGCCGCACAAGATCGACCGCCTGCTGGCGCACCACAACGCGCTGCGCCGCGGCCTCGGGCTGGAGGAGTTCGACGGCGGCGTCATCCTGAAGGACCTCAGCGCGCTGGCGCCGCAATTGTTGCCCTACACCGAGACCGTGTGGCGGCTGCTCGATCTCAAGCGCCGCGAAGGCAAGCGAATCCTGTTCGAGGGCGCGCAGGGCGCGCTGCTCGACGTCGACCACGGCACCTACCCCTATGTCACCTCGTCCAACACGGTGGCGGCGCAGGCCGCGACCGGCAGCGGCCTGGGGCCGAGCGCGGTCGGCTATGTGCTCGGTATCTGCAAGGCCTATACGACGAGGGTCGGCCAGGGCCCGTTCCCGACCGAATTGGACAATGAGATCGGCCGCAAGATCGGCGAGCGGGGCCGCGAATTCGGCACCAATACCGGCCGGCCGCGGCGTTGCGGCTGGTTCGACGCCGTATTGGTTCGACAAGCCGCAAGAACCTGCGGCATCACGGGCTTGGCCTTGACCAAGCTCGATATTCTCGACGGCTTCGACACGATCGAGGTCTGCACCGGCTACATGCTGGACGGCAAGGAAATCGACCATCTGCCGGCCGGCGAGGGCGCCCAGGCCCGGGTGGTGCCGATCTACGAGACCATCGAAGGCTGGAAAGAGCCGACCGCCAATGCCCGTTCCTGGGCAGATCTGCCGGCCCAAGCCATTAAATATGTCCGCCGGGTCGAGGAATTGGTGGGCTGTCCGATCGCCTTGCTTTCCACCAGCCCGGAACGCGAGGATACTATTCTCGTTCAAAATCCGTTCGAGGCTTAACGAGTTGTTACCCATAAGTCCGCATTGTTGAGTCGTTATGGCTGACTACTACCCGCTGATCGCCCGCGCCATTGCCGGACTGGACCCCAGTGCTCCCGGCGAGAGCCGCCGTGCGCTCTATGAGCGGGCGCGCTCGGCGCTGATCGCGCAGCTGCGCAGCGTGCAGCCGCCCTTGAGCGAATCGGAAATCACCCGGGAGCGGCTGTCGCTGGAAGAGGCCGTCCGCAAGGTCGAGTCCGAGGCCGCCCAGCGCGCCCGCGACGCCTCGCGGCCCGGCGGCGCCGGGGCTGCGCGTGGCGGCGACGCCTTCCGCCGCGCCAATGCGCGCCCGCCGGAATCCGGCGCGCCAGCAGCTAACCCACCCCGCCCGCGCCCGGCTTCGCCGCCGCCCGCGCGCGAGCCCCGTCCGCCGCTTGGTGACGGCGACCAGCAACGCTCGCCGCGCAATCTGCGGCCCGATTTGCCGCCGCCGCCGCCACGTCCGCCGCAGCTGCCGGTGCAGGAACCGACACTGCCGCCGACCCGTGAACGGACAGGCGCGGCGCGCCGCGGCCCCGACAATTCGGCGCCGCAGATGCCGCAGCCGCCGGGCATGCGCGGCTTCCGCGACATCGCCGCCGACGCCGACGATCTCGGCCGCGCCGCCGCCCAGGCCAACCGCTCGGCGCGCAAGACCTACGCCAACGTGCCCTCGCCCTCGCCGGAGTTCGACCGGCTCGAGCCGAGCATGGAGAACCGCGGCGCCGATCCGGAAGCGCCGTATTCCTATGAAGAATCGCTCGAGGAGGCCGACCGCTATTCGCCGCAGGCTTCCCCGATGCAGCCGCCGCCGCAGCGTTCGCGGCTGTCGCAGGATCGCGACCGCGAGCCGAAAAAGCTACGCCGGGCCGGCGCGGCTTTCCCGTTCAAGAGCGCGATCGCGGTCGGCATCGTGCTTGTTGTGATCGGCGCTGCGATGGTCGGGGGCAAGTCCGCCATCAACGTGGTGAGCAGCCTGTTCAAATCCTCGCCCGTCGTCGAAGCGCCGAAGGATCCGTCAGCGCCGCAGTCGAAGCCGAAGATCCCCGATCGCGTCGGCCAGCCGTCGTCGGACCAGGTGGCGCCGGTGGCGCAGCGCGTGGTGCTGTATGACGAGGACCCGTCCGATCCCAAGGGCAAGCAATATGTCGGCTCGGTGATCTGGCGTACCGAACCGATCAAGGCGAGCGGCAACCAGAAGCCTGATATCAGCGTGCGCGCCGACATCGAAATTCCCGACCGCAAGTTCAAGATGACGATGTCGTTCCGCCGCAACACCGACACATCGCTCCCCGCAAGCCACACCGCGGAGCTCACCTTCATCCTGCCGCAGGATTTCTCCGGCGGCGGCGTCGGCAACGTGCCGGGCATTTTGATGAAATCCAACGAGCAGGCGCGCGGCACGCCGCTGGCGGGGCTCGCGGTGAAAGTCACCGACGGCTTCTTCCTGGTCGGCCTCTCCAACGTCGACGCCGACCGCGCCCGCAATCTGCAGCTCCTGAAGGAGCGTTCCTGGTTCGACGTGCCGCTGGTCTACGTCAACCAGCGCCGCGCCATCATCGCGATCGAAAAGGGCGCGCCGGGCGAGCGGGCGTTCAACGAGGCGTTTGCGGCCTGGGGCGAGTAGAGGGCGGCGGCGGATTGTTTCGCAACGCTTCCGTCAAGCCTGTCGAATTTTCCGCAAGATCGTCGTAAGACTGAGACCGCATCTGATCCCGCGATTGGAAGAGGACGGTCCATGAAACGCTATCTGATCTTCGGAGCCATCGGCCCGTTCGTCGGCGGGTTGCTGATGCTGTTCGCGATCACGATGGCTTCCGGCTACTGGGCCCAGACCGACTGGAAGGAGGTCGGGAAATTCTTCGGCACTTTCGCCAAGACACTGCAATACAGCTATCTGTTCGGCGTCGTGCCGGCGCTGATGATCGGCGCCATCGACGACATCCTGTACCACGTGCGGCGGATTCCGTGGTGGGTTCGGGTATGCATCGTGGGCGCGATCGGCTTCACGATCACGGAACTGCTCTATGGCTCGCGCGGCCCGGACACCGGCGTGATGCAGTTCATCCTTTACGGGCTGGTCGGCGGCGTGCCCGCGGTGCTGTCGTCGTGGCTGGCGCACAGATATGCCGACGAACAGGCGCCGGTGCATTCGACGTAAAATCGCGACAATTTGGCACGACGGGCAAATCAGTTCTGATTGTCAGAAATCATGTCAAGTCAGAAATTTCTGAAAATCGAAAAGATTTCTGTTTCCTGCGACCCCAAATCACCTGCACATCAATAGCCATCCCGTCCCACTCAGAGGGGCGTTGGCCATCGTCACAACGAGGGGCGGGTTGCGGTGGACGCTGCTGTTGCGATTTGACGCGCGCAACAGGAGCGTACGGTGAAGTCGTGTGGTCCCGACGCCCCGATGCTGGCGTCAAGTTCCAAAGAAGCTAGCGCTTCCGAGGGACGACGGTGACAACGAGCTCGGCCCGACCGAGGAGAGCACGAAGTAAGCCGTAAAGCCATTGCGCAGGGAATGTCGGATGCTCTCCGCTGCCCTGTATGCTCGTGTGCAGCTTTCTATTGCACAATCGCACACGAGACCGCGGGTGCAGCGCGCACCCGGCATTCCCTGCGCCCTCTGATTTTTCGAGGGCACGAACGACACGCACACCCCGGGCGCTTTGCGCCGCGGGAAGGCGAAACTGTATCCCCGTCGTCCCGGCGCAGGCCGGGACCCATACGCAGCGGCCCTTATTGTTGAAGGTGGAAGATAACGACCTGCGTGCAAAAGCAATCACTGCCGGTGGCTATGGGTCCCGGCCCCCGTGCGCAATTGCGCACTAGAGCGTGATGATTTCTCTTCGATTCATCATCCCGCTCTAGTCTTTTGTTTGAGCATGATCTTTTCGGAAAACCGGTTCCCACTTTTCCGGATCATGCTCTAGGCCGGGACGACATTGCTGTTTGAAATTTGAATCTGAATTCCGCGTGATTGCGAGGAGCGAAGCGACGAAGCAATCCATTCTTGCTGCGGCCCGATGGATTGCTTCGCGGAGCCTGTCATCGGGCGCGCGTTCGCGCGACCCGGTGGCTCGCAATGACGGAAGCGGGTTCGTGCGCCGTTGGGACGGACTTGACGGCCGCACGGGTGCTAGCTCAGCAAGTTCAGCGATAATTTGACGCAACTTGCGCACGCCTTTTGCGTTACCATCTGATGACCATGTCAAACGACGATATTTTTGTGCCGAACCGCGCCCGCACCGAACGTCCCTCGCAGGGCCGCGCGAAGGGCCGTGGGCCTGTGATCGACCAGGAGGGGCGCGAAATTCCCGACCCCAGCCTGCGCGGGCAGTTCGAGGGTTTCCGGATCGACTTCGGGAATTCCAGCGCCAACCCGTTCGGCAACCTCACCCGCGAGCAACGGCTGGCGCGGCTCGAAGCGCTGTCGAAACTGCTCGACGTCGCCTTCATCGTGCCGGGCACCAATATCCGCTACGGCATCGACGGGCTGATCGGGCTGATCCCTGTCGTCGGCGACATCATCACGACAGCGATCTCGCTGTGGGTGGTGCGCGAGGCGCGCGCGCTCGGCGCGCCCTGGTACATCACGACGCGGATGCTGGGTAATGTCGCGCTCGATGGCGTGGTCGGCCTGGTGCCGGTCGCGGGCGACGCGTTCGATGTCATGTTCCGCGCCAACGTCCGCAATGTGCGGATGCTCAAGCGCTGGCTCGACAAGCAGCCGCGCTAATCGCGTCCTAACTTCGTCATGCCCGGCCTTGTGCCGGGCATCCACGTCTTCCTTCAGCTAGTTAAGAAAGACGTGGATGGCCGGGTCAAGCCCGGCCATGACGGAGACTAAAGAGCGCGCGAAAAAATGCCCCCGGACATCGTCCGAGGGCAGACAGCTCGAAAGCTAAACCTTACGCAGCGTCGGCGTTGGTTTCGGTCGCAACGGGCGCACGGGGGCGGCGCGTCAGCGGGAAGGCCTCGCTCTCATAGAGAGTGCGGATGCCGCTCTGGTCGAAGCGCGCTTCCTCGACCTGCAGATAGGCGCCGTTCAGCGAGTCCGCCGGCAGCTCCTCGATCGCGAAGCGAACCGCTTCGGCCGCGGTGCCAAAACGCCGATATGCAAAGCCGGCCCGCTTCTTCTTGCGGATCGCGGCAGGAAACAGTTCGGCAGCGGTATCGTAGCTGAATGGACGCATGGTTTGTGACCTCAATCTTTTTGGCTCGTTCGTCGAGCGAGTGGGGATTGGATGACGGTGGGCCGCTATCCCTGGCGGCGCGCCGTGCACGTCATTTCGACCCCCAATATAAGCCTGTTTGACAGAAATGCGACTCCTGATGCGCAGATCGGGGGTGATGATGAATCTGCGCATGGCTGGCTTTGGGCCCGTTTCGGACCGAAATAAGCCCTGTTATTTCAATGGGCTACGAAGCCTAAAGTTTGCCGAGCAGCACCAGGATGAGCAGCACGATCAGGATCACCCCGATAAGCCCCATGCCGGAATGGCCGCGACCATAGCCATAGCCGCCAAAACGGCCGGAGAAGCCGCCCAACAGGAAAATAATCAGGATGATGATGAGGATCGTGCCCAGCGACATGGCGACCTCCTGAAAGCGTGGCCGGCGTCAGGTGAAAACGCCCCCGCGGCCCGGAGCAAAGCATACTCCAGGCCGCGAGTCCTCGCTCCGCCGAAACCTTGGGAGAGTGTCATTGCCGCTGGCGCTTCTTCCCCTCTCCCCTTGTGGGAGAGGGTGGATCGAATGAGCGCCAGCTCATTCGAGACGGGTGAGGGGTCTGTCTCCGCGGATGCAAACCCCTCATCCGGCGCTTCGCGCCACCTTCTCCCACAGGGGGAGAAGGAAGGAGATCATTTCCTCGTCTCGTCGATCGGCAGCACCTTCAGCGGTGTCGCATAGGGCTCGACGCGCAGCGAGTCCGAGGCGAGCAGGCCGATCTTGTGCAGCGGCGCCTGTTCGAGGTCGCCGCTGGCGGATTTGTGCACGGCGTATCGCCAGACGCTCATCGAGCCCTTGGCCACCAACATCTTGGCGATGCCGCCGGCGTTCTTGCCGTCCATCTGCGCCAGATCGTCCTCGGCGATGCCGATGACGATTTCATCTTTGGCGGTAATGACCTTGAACAGGGAGACCTTGTCGGCGGCAAAAGCGGGCTGGATCACAACGCTCTCCATGATGAGGGTGGCTGCGCCGAGACCGAGCAGCAGACGTTTCGATATTTGCATTGAACTTTCCTTGATTTGCGCGCCGGGCAAACCGGAGAAGCACCCCTGAAAAATGAAAAACCCCGCGCGACCAGCACTTGGTCGCACGGGGTGGGAAACGAGTTCGAATGATTGGTGATTATTATCCATCCTGTCGTCATGGCCGGGCATGGCCGTCCGAAGGACGGCGTCGCTTCCGCTCGCCTATGCCCGGCCATCCACGTCTTATTGGCGGCACGGAAAACGTGGATGCCCGGGACAAGCCCGGGCATGACGAGAGAGTACGGCCGTTTACTTCGGCTGCAGCTTCAGCGCGGCCGAATTGATGCAGTAGCGCAGGCCGGTCGGGCCGGGGCCGTCCTCGAAGACGTGGCCGAGATGGCCATTGCATTTCGAGCACAAGACCTCGGTGCGGATCATGCCGTGGCTGATGTCGCGTTCCTCGTCGACATGGCCTTCCGCGGCGGGTGCGGTAAAGCTCGGCCAGCCGCAGCCGGAATCGAACTTGGCGTCGGATTCGAACAGCGTCTGCCCGCAGCCGGCGCAGGTATAGGTGCCCTTGCGGTGCTCATGCTCGTATTCGCCGGAGAACGGCCGCTCGGTCGCCTTTTCGCGCAGCACCGCATACTGCATCGGCGTCAGCTCGCGGCGCCACTCGGCCTCGCTCTTTTCCACCTTGGTGTCGGACATGGAGTCTCCTTTGAATTCGATCCGTCAGTTGCTGGCTTTCGCACTGCTCACCAGCGTCGGCTTATCGAGGTAGTCGCTCGCAAAGATCTTCTTGAGGTTATGGACCTTCGGGATGTCGTTGAAGGCAATATAGGGCTGGTTCGGGTGCAGCGTCATGTAGTCCTGGTGATAGGCCTCCGCCGCATAAAACGCCTCCAGCGGACCGACCTTGGTCACGATCGGCTTCTTGTAGACCTTGGCGGCGTTGAGCTGGGCGATATAGGCCTCCGCGACCTTTTTCTGCTCGTCGCTGGTGGTGAAGATCGCCGAGCGATATTGCGTGCCGGTGTCCGGGCCCTGGCGGTTCAGCTGGGTCGGATCGTGCACGACAGAGAAGAAGATCTGCAGGATCTTGCCGTAGCTGATCTTGTTCGGGTCGTATTTGACCTCGACCACTTCCGCATGATCAGTGGTTCCCATCGAGACCAGATTGTAGTCGGCGGTCGCCTTGGTGCCGCCGGCGTAACCGGACACGGCGTTGACCACGCCCGCGGTGTGCTGGAACACGCCCTGGACGCCCCAGAAACAACCGCCGGCAAGGACCGCGGTCTGGAGGCCGCTGGCCGGCTGCACGTCGGCGGCGGGCGGGGGGACGATCACGGCTTCTTCCGCGGCGCGCGAGGGGGTAACGGCGAACGCGGCAATGGCGAGCGCGCCGATGGCGGCGGCGCACAGCGAAAGGCGGCTGGATCGGCGAGGGGACATGGTTTCCTCTTGGGGCTGTTGGAAGGCAGTTTAAAGCGGGAGCCGCGTTTCGCAATCGGCGCAGCTCCCTCCGATACGCCGAGATACGGGCCCGGGCTCATTTTGTTACGGCCGGCGACACACGAGTTCGTGAATAAAACCGCGCCGGCGCAACACGTTAGGCGCGATGTTTGGCCACGCTTGACCGGACCTCGCACAGCTTCCCACAATGAACCGCCGGCAGCCTCCGGCGACCAAAATTCATGCGCCGGAGCGTTTCACTGATGTTGCGCGCCTTCTTCCTGGTCATCGTCACGCTTGTCACCGCCGGCTCCGCGCGGGCGGCGGGCGATGTCGACACCTGCCGGAATAAGGATGCGGAACCCGTCGCAAGGCTGGCCGCCTGCGAGACCGTCATTGCCGACAACAAAATGCCCGCCAAGGCCAGGGCGGGCGCTTTCGCCGTTCGCGGCGAGGCGCTGATCAAGAAGCGCGACTATGACGGCGCGATCGCTGCCTATAACGCGGCGATCGATCTGGTTTCCGATAACGCCGGATACATCAACATGCGCGGCCTCGCCCATAGCAGCAAGGGCGAGGACGAGCGCGCCCTGGCCGACTACGCGCAGAGTTCGAAACTGCAGCCGAATTTCTCGAGCCCCTACAACAACCGCGCCCTTATTTTCATGCGTCAGGGCGACCTGCAGCGCGCCCTCACCGAACTCGATTCCGCCGTCAGGCTCGCGAACAACGACGCCAGCCGCTACAATCACCGCTTCAACCGGGGTCGCGTGCAGACGTACCGCAAGCAATACGATGCGGCGCTCGCCGATTTCGCCGAGGCGAAAAAGATCAATCCCGACGCCCCGCAGGTCGCGGCCTACCGTTGCATCACCTACACCGAGATCAGGAAGTTTGACGAAGCGCTCGCGGATTGCAACGTGGCGTTGGCCCACACTCCGAATTCGGTCTATGCGATGACCAGCCGCGGCAATGTCTATCTGGCAAAGGGGGACCTCGACGCTGCGCTGAAGGATTACAACGAGGCGCTCAAGATCAACCCGAATAACATCCGCGCGCACGCCAACCGCGGCAAGGTGTTCGAAAAGCGCGGCGACGTCGCCGGTGCGCGTGGCGAATACCGTTCGGCGAGCGCGGCCCTGACCAAGTTCGATGATATCGATACCGCCATTGCGCGCCGCTTCGCCAAGGAGCGCCTGGCGGCGCTGACGACCTCAGCCCCCGCGTCATCAGGTCCGCGCAAGGTCGCCTTGATCGTCGGCAACAGCGCCTACAAGAACGTGCAGCCGCTCGCCAATCCGGCGCGCGACGCGAAATTGATCGCGTCCACGCTTCGCGACCTCGGCTTTGCGACCGTGACGCTGGCGCCGGACCTCACCCGCGACAGATTTTTCGCGGCCCTGCACGAGTTCGGCACGCAAGCCGAGAAGGCCGATTGGGCGGTGGTCTATTATGCCGGTCACGGCATGGAGATCGGCGGCGTCAACTATCTGATCCCGACCGACGCCAAGCTCGCCGCCGACCGCGATGCGGAAACGCAAGCGGTGGCGCTTGAGCAATTGATCGCCGCGGTTTCCGGCGCGCGCAAGCTGCGGCTGGTGATACTCGATGCCTGCCGCGACAATCCGTTCGAGAAGAACATGCAGCGGACCATTGCGCTGAAGCTGGTCAACAAGGGCTTTTCCAACATCGAGCCGGAGGCCGGCTTCATGGTGGTCTATGCCGCCAAGCACGGCGAGACCGCGCTCGACGGCGATTCCGTCAACAGCCCGTTCGCAACCGTGTTGGCGCGTGAACTCAAGACGCCGAAGGTCGAGGTGCGGAAACTGTTCGATATCGTCCGCGACGACGTCTGGACGATGACCAAGCGCGCGCAACAGCCCTTCACCTACGGCTCGCCGCCGGGCAGGGAGGATTTTTATTTTGTCGCGGAGAAGTGACGGATGGCGTCATTGCCTGCGACAAACGCGAAGCGTTTGCGCAAGGGAGCGCAGCGACGAAGCAATCCACGCTTGCTTTGCCGCCCTATGGATTGCTTCGCTTCGCTCGCAATGACGCTGAGGGCAGGCAAGTCGCGCTAAACCACCACGCTCAGCCGCTTCGCCGCGCGCGTGATGCCGGTGTAGAGCCAGCGCGCGCGGCTGTCCTGGAACGCAAAACTTTCGTCGAACAGCACCACGTCGTCCCATTGCGAGCCCTGCGACTTGTGCACGGTCAGCACATAGCCATAGTCGAACTCGTCATAGGGCTTGCGCTGCTCCCACGGGATGGTCTCGATGGCGCCGCCAAAGCAATCGCCGCGCACGGAGACCTTGGTCACCTTGTGGCCGAAATCCTCATCCGGCGACAGCCGCATCGTGATGATCTTCGATTTCGACTGCGCGCGCGACTTGACCCGCCACAGCCCGCCGTTGAACAGGCCCTTCTTGCGGTTGTTGCGCAGGCAGACCAGCTTGTCGCCGGCAACCGGCAATGGATCCTCGATGTTCTGTTTCTGGCGCACCCGCATGTTGTAGGCGCGGCGGGTATTGTTGCGCCCGACCAGTACCTGATCGGCCTTCATCACCCGGTCCGGGTCGAGTTCGTTGCGCGACACCACCTCGCTCTCGCCATGGCGGCCGATCTCGAGTTCGCGGCCCTCGCGGATATCCATCGACATCCGCACGATCGGATCGTCCTGGGCCTGGCGATGCACCTCGGTCAGCATCGCGTCGGGCTCGCAATCGGTAAAGAACCCGCCGCCCTGGATCGGCGGCAGCTGCGCGGGATCGCCGAGCACCAGCAACGGACAGTCGAACGACATCAGGTCGCGGCCGAGCTCGGCATCGACCATCGAGCATTCGTCGATCACGATCAGTTTCGCCTTCGAGGCCGGCGCATCATCCCACAGTTCAAAACTCGGCTGCTCGACGCCGGACTCCCGGGCGCGGTAAATCAGCGAATGGATCGTGGAGGCGTTGTCGCAGCCCTTGTTGCGCATCACCAGCGCGGCCTTGCCGGTGAAGGCCGCGAATTTCACCTCGCCATCGACGCCGTCGGCGATGTGCCGCGCCAGCGTGGTCTTGCCGGTTCCGGCATAGCCGAACAGCCGGAATACCGGCGGCGTGCCGTTCTTGCCGGGCTTTGCCTTCATCCAGTCGGCAACGGCCTTCAGCGCGGAATCCTGATGCGGCGTAAACGTGGTCATTTGGTCTCGGCGGAGGGGCGAGCGGGCCGTGATCGGCCGCGACTCAGGCAGACCCTCAAACTAATCATTCGCGCGTTCCATGCAAGCCGGCTTCCGCCACGCGGAATTGGAGTTTCATGCCCGAGGCTAGACTTGCTCCCTGCCGCGAATACACTGCAACAAAACAACAATCGGGAGCGACGTCATGAAGTTCGGCATCTTCTATGAGCTGCAACTGCCGCGCCCGTGGGAAGAGGGCGATGAGCTCCGGCTCTACCAGAATGCCCTGACGCAGCTCGAGACCGCCGACCGGCTCGGCTATGACCACGCCTGGGTGGTGGAACATCACTTCCTGGAAGAATATTCGCATTCGCCGTCGCCCGAATCGTTCCTCGCCGCCGCTTCCCAGCGCACCAAAAAAATCCGGCTCGGCCACGGCATTTTCCAGCTCACCACCAACCATCCCGCCCGCGTCGCTGAACGCGTCGCGGTGCTTGATCTGCTGAGCAACGGACGCTGCGAATTCGGCATGGGCGAGAGCGCCTCGATCACCGAGCTGACGCCGTTCGGCCGCGACATGGAGACCAAGCGCGAGGTGTTCGAGGAGGCTGTCGCTGCGATCTTTCCGATGTTCACCAAAGTGGGCACCGAGCATCACGGCAAATATTTTGACATCCCCTTGCGCAACGTGGTGCCGAAGCCGGTGCAGAAGCCGCATCCGCCACTGTGGATGGCGTGCTCGCAATTGCAGACCATCGAACGCGCCGGCGAGAACGGCTTTGGCGCGCTCGGCTTTCAGTTCGTCAGCGCCGAAGCGGCGCATGCCTGGGTGCACGCCTATTACAACGCGATCACCAAGCGGCTGAAGAAGCTCGCCGACTACGAGATCAACCCGAACATGGCGCTGGTGTCGTTCTTCATGTGCGCCAAGACCGATGAGGAGGCGCGGGCGCGCGCCGATGGCGCGACCTTCTTCCAGTTCGCGCTGCGCTATTACGGCGCGTCGCAGAACCGGCAGCGTCCGGACCCCGGCACCGTCAACATGTGGGACGAATACAACAAGTGGAAGCGCGAAAATCCGGAGGCGCAGGAGGCGGCCCTTCGTGGTGGCCTGATCGGCTCGCCGGAAACCATCCGCAAGAAATTGCGCCGGTTTCGCTCCTCGCACATCGACCAGGTGATCCTGCTCAACCAGGCCGGCAAGAACAGCCACGAGCACATTTGCGAGTCGCTGGAATTGTTCGCCAGGGAAGTGATGCCGGAATTCCAGCACGATCCCGAACATGAGGCCTGGAAGGCCGGCGTGATGAGCGGTGCGATCCAGCTCGAGGAAATCGACACCGAGGCGTTTAGGGATCGCTACGGCAAACTGGCGGTCAGCGTCGCGCCGACGCAAAAGGTCGCGGCGGCGGGATAGCGGGTTCGGCGGAAGACGCGCAACGGGCCGGCATTCGATGCCGGCCCGTTCGTTCGGGTCGATGCGTTGGCGTCAGTTCGATCCGGCGGCGGCCGCCGTAAAGCTGCGATCGACGGCCTTGCTGACATCGAGCGTCTTGGAAAGGATGCCGTAGCGGGTGGCGCGGTCGGAGGCTTCCTGCACTTCCTTGACGATGCCGGCGTCGATCACGATCGGGCTGGTTTTTTGCGCGGTATAGGCGCTGAGCAGCACGTCTTCCGGCAGCTTGGTCAGCTCGGACGTGTTCCTGGCATATTCGGGCAGGTGATCGAGCGACCACAGCCGCGCCTTGTTGAGTCGCTGCACGAGATCCTGCACCGCCGCCCGCTTGGTGGCGATGGCGGAATCAGATGCCACGATGAAGGTGATGGTCGGCGTCAGGCCTTCGCCGTTGGCGACGACGCGGGCCTTATCCTTCAGCGTCGCGTAGGACACGTAGGGCTCCCACACCGCCCATCCGTCGATCGAGCCGGCGACCAGCGCGATCTTGGCATCGACCGGTCCGAGCGGCGCAAAGGTCGCGTCGTCGACCTTGTATCCGGCTTTCTCCAGCGTCGCGTCGATCAGGAACTGGCCCCAGCCGCCGCGCGTTCCCGCCAGCCGCTTGCCTTTCAAATCCGCGGCCGTCTTAATCGGCGAATCCTGCCGAACCAGGATTGCCTGCGTGCGGGCGTCGGATCGCGTGCCGCCAATCGCCTTGATCGGTGCACCGGTGGCATAGACGGTGAGGAAGGACAGATCGCCGGTATAGCCGACATCGAGCGCGCCGGCGTTCAGCGCTTCGAGTATCGGCGCTGCGGCAGGAAATTCCGACCATTCGATCTTGTAGGGAAGATCCTTCGCTAATCCTGCGATTTCGAGCAGCGAACGGTTGCCGCCCTTCTGGTCGCCGACGCGCAGCGTGATGGTGTCTGCCGCCATGGCCGATGCTGTCATCGCCAGTCCCAGCGCCGCGCCGAACAGCGTGGCGCTGAATTTACGGATGCGTGAGCCCGTTCTTGATTCGAGTTTGTTCATGCCTTTGTTCTTTCCGGTGTGATCCGCTGCATTGCGTGAGGCAATCAGCGATGCACCAAGCGTACGAGCGACAGCTCCGCAGTCAATGAAATGGCTGACTGAATATTTTGATGTGCCGGCAACGATCGTCTCGCTACTCACTGGCGAATGAAAGGTGTCTGCTGTGCGGCTTGAACTCGTTCGAAACCGGAAGAATTGAATAGATGTGAAGGCGCTGCATATCTTGCGAGCGCGCGAAAACCGTTTCATCGCACGACGATATCAGCGTGGAGATAATCTCTCCGTTCGCTTTCACATTCAAAATTCCATTTCATTGACGACGACGTTGCGGCCGCGCATCATTTGAACGTCAGATCAACGGCGCGAGATCGGAGTCTCGCCGGGATTGAACCAAATAACCGATCGCCAGTGTGGAACATAACGGGCCGCAGCATCCATGTGCTGCGCCGACGGCGGCGCCATGCCGTTTTGAGAGCAGGAGTGCAGGATGTCACGAGATGAAAAAAATGGCGTAACGCGGCTGGATCGCCGAACGTTGCTGCGCGGCGGGGCTGCCGCGGCGCTCGCCGCGCCGTTAGGCGTGTTTGGCGCGCAAGCCTTTCCGTTTCGTGCGGCCGCGCCCGGCATCGACTTCTCGGAATTCCCGATCTGCAGGACCGCGTCCAATGCACCGGCGCTCACCGGAGCGCCGCGAAAGCTGAAATTGTCATGGAATGCCGGCGCGGTCTGCCTCGTGCCGGTGCCAGTGGCCATCGACCACGGATTCTTCAAGAAGCATAATCTCGACGTCGAACTGATCAACTACAGCGGCTCGACCGACCAGTTGCTGGAGGCGATCGCGACCGGCAAGAGCGACGCGGGGCTCGGCATGGCGTTGCGCTGGCTGAAGCCGCTGGAGCAGGGGTTTGACGTCAAGATCGCGGCTGGAACCCATGGCGGCTGCATGCGCGTGTTGTCGCGCACCAATTCCGGTGTCGACAAGCTGACCGACCTCAAGGGCAAGATCGTCGCGGTCGGCGATCTCGGCGGGCCGGACAAGAATTTCTTCTCGATCCAGCTTGCCAAACAGGGCATCGATCCCAACAAGGATGTCGACTGGCGCGCCTATCCCGGCAATTTGCTGCAGCTCGCCGTCGAGAAGGGCGAGGTTCAGGCGTTCCTCGCATCCGATCCGATTGCTCATATCTGGCTGAAGGACAGCGCCTACAAGGAGGTCGCTTCCAACCTCGACGGTGAATACAAGGACAAGACCTGCTGCATCCTCGGATTGCGCGGCAGTCTGGTTCGCGAAGAGCCGCAGGTCGCGCGCGCCATCACGCAGGCGCTGCTCGATGCCGCGATGTACACCGCGCAAAACCCCGACGTGGCCGCGGCTTCGTTCCAGCCTTACGCCCCCAAGACGGCGAGCCTGCAGGATCTGCAGGCGATGGTCCGCTACCACACCCATCATCACCATCCCGTCGGCGAAGTGTTGAAGCGGGAACTGAAGGCTTATGCGGACGACCTGAAGAGCGTTTCGGTCTTCAAGGCGAGCACCGATACGGCGAAATTTGCGGAGCGGATCTATGTCGACGTATTCGGCGTCTAAGACGGTCGCACTGGCGCAATCGGCGGAAGAAGGCGCAGCACTTTCAGGGCGGCCGCTGTCGCTGGCGGTCTCGTTTCCATCAGGTGGGACCGGCGTGATCGCAAGCCTGGCGTGGGTCGGGTTCGGCATATCGTGCCTGTGGTGGCCGGATATCGGCGACTGGACGCGTACCCATCAGCTCGCCGCCGCCGCCTTCGTGATCTCCGGCGCCATTTTCCTGGCGACGGTGGCGGGCAGCCGGCTCGGGCGGTTCAATGCTGGCCTGCAACGGCGTGCGCCGTGGCTGCTGGTATCAGCGTTGTTCCTGACGCTGTGGGAAGTCGCGACCGCAAAGTTCGGGTGGCTGCCGCTGCCGTTCTTCCCGCCGCCGCAATCCATCATCGAGGTCTACACCGATGATCTGCCCAAATTGCTGGACAGCATCCTTGCTTCTGTAAAACTTCAACTCGGCGGATATGTCATCGGCGCCACCGTCGGCTTTCTGACCGGCGTGTCGATCGGCTGGTCGCGCAGCGTGGGTTACTGGGTGCATCCGGTGCTGCGGTTCATTGGTCCGTTGCCGGCGACGGCATGGCTGCCGATCGCGTTCTTCACCTTCCCGTCGAGCTGGAGCGCCTCTACGTTCCTGATCGCGCTCGCGACCGGGTTTCCGGTCACGGTGCTGACCTGGTCCGGCGTCGCGAGCGTCAGCAACGCCTACTACGACGTGGCGCGGACGCTCGGCGCGAAACCTTCGTTCCTGGTGCTGAAAGTCGCCATTCCTGCTGCCTTGCCGCACGTGTTCGTCGGCCTGTTCATGGGCCTCGGATCGTCGTTTGCGGTTCTGGTGGTTGCCGAAATGATCGGCGTCAAGGCCGGGCTCGGCTGGTACCTGCAATGGGCGCAGGGCTGGGCGGCCTACGCGAACATGTATGCCGCATTGATCGTGATGTCGCTGCTGTGCTCGGGCGCGATCACGCTGCTGTTCCGAACGCGCGACCGCCTGCTGATCTGGCAGAAGGGAGTCGTCAAATGGTAGCGCATGCCCTTGCCGAAGCGGTCACTTATCCGGCCGTCGGCGCCTCGCTCGATGTCGAACGCATCAGCCACGCCTTCGACATCGACGGTAGCGTCTTGCCGGTGCTCGACGACGTCAATTTCAGCGTCAAGCCCGGCGAATTTATCGCGCTGCTCGGTCCATCCGGCTGCGGCAAGTCGACCTTGCTGCGGCTGGTCGCGGGGCTCGAGGCGCCGCGATCGGGCGTGCTCCGCGAGGACGGCGATCCCGTCACCGGACCGTTCCCATCCCGGGTCGTGGTGTTTCAGGATCCAACACTGTTTCCGTGGCGAACGGTCTGGAACAACGTCGCGCTTGGGCTCGAAGCGCAGGGCATCTTGAAGACCCAGCGCCATCGTGTCGATGCCGCACTCCAGCTGGTCGGGCTGTCGCAGTTTCGCAACGCCTATCCGCATCAATTGTCGGGAGGTATGGCGCAGCGTGTCGCGCTGGCGCGGGCGTTGGTGAACGATCCAAAGATCCTCATCCTCGATGAACCGCTCGGCAAGCTGGATTCGTTGACGCGCATCACGATGCAGGCCGAAATCGTGGCGCTGTGGCAGCGCAAGGGATTTACCACGCTCTTGGTGACGCATGACGTCGAGGAAGCCTTGTTCCTCGCCAACCGCGTCATCGTGTTCAGCGACCGGCCGGCGCGCATCAAAGCCGACATCGCGGTCGATCGGCCGTATCCGCGGCACCGCGGCGATCCCAGGCTGGCGGAGCTGCGCCGTAACATCCTTGGCCTGCTCGGATTGGACGCCACATGGTGAGCGCGATCAACAGTTCGATACGCAAAGAGCCGCTGACGGATGCCGCGCCGGTGCCGTACGATTGCGCGCGGGCACTTGCTTCCGAATTCGCGGCCCGGGCGGCGCAGCACGATCGCGACGCCAGTTTTCCGCATGAGAATTTCAAGGAGCTTGCCGAGGCGGGATTGTTGGCGCTGACCGTGCCGACGGCGTTGGGCGGCCACGGCGCCGGTGCGCTCGATACGGCGCGCATCCTCGGCATCTTCGGCAAGGCCGATCCATCGACGGCGCTGGTGTTGTCGATGCACTACATCCAGCATCTGGTGATGGCGCGCAGCACACGCTGGCCGGGGCGTCTCTCCCGCAAGCTGGCGCGGGAGGCGGTCGACGGCGTGGCGCTGATCAATGCGCTGCGGGTCGAGCCAGATCTCGGCTCGCCGGCACGCGGCGGGCTGCCGGCGACAACAGCGCGAAAGACCGAGACGGGATGGCGGCTCAGCGGCCGCAAGGTCTATTCGACCGGTGCGCCGATCCTGAAATGGTATGCGGTGTGGGCGAAGACTGACGAGCCGGAAACGCGCGTCGGCCTGTTCCTGGTTCCCGCGGGATTGCCGGGCACGCGGATCGTCGAGACCTGGAATCATCTTGGCCTGCGCGCCAGCGGCAGCCATGACGTCGTGTTCGAAGACGTCGTGTTCCCGCTCGACCATGAGATCGACGTGCGTACGCCCGAGGATTGGCAGGTGCCGGATTTCACCCAGTCCGTGGTGCATGCGATCTTCGTCGCCGCGATCTATGACGGCGTCGCCCGTGCCGCGCGCGACTGGCTGGTCGAGTTCCTGAAGAACCGGAAGCCATCCAATCTCGGCGCATCGCTGGCAACGCTGCCGAGAGTGCAGGAGATCGTCGGCGGCATCGAGGCGCGGCTTGCCGTCAATGCGCGACTGATCGACAGTTTCGCCGGCGATTTCGACGATGGCGTGCTGCTCAGCGCCTCCGAATCCAGCATCGTCAAGCTCACGGTCACGAACAATGCGGTCGCGATTCTCGAAGACGCGCTGTCGCTGACCAGCAATCATGGTCTCACCCGCGCCAATCCGCTGGAGCGGCATTATCGCGATGTCCTGTGCGGGCGGGTTCACACGCCGCAGGACGACGCCACCCGCGTCAACGCCGGACGTCTGGCGCTCGGCGTCTGAATATCAACGAACCAATCCCAAACTCTGGAGCAAGCCCATGTCAGTGGAATTCATCGGATACATCGGCAGCAATTATTCGTCCGAAACCGTCGTGCGGAACGGCCCGATTCTCGACCGTCACTATATCGAGACCGTAGCGAAGGCACACGAGAACGCCGGATTCGATCGCGCGCTGCTGGCATTTCACTCCACCACGCCGGATGGTCTGCAGATCGGCCAGCACGTGCTCGGCGTCACCGACAAGCTCAATGTCTTGATCGCGCAGCGGCCCGGCTTCACCGCGCCGACGCTGCTCGCCCGGCAGCTTGCGACCGTCGATCAACTCTCCGGCGGCCGCGTCGCCCTGCATGTCATCACCGGCGGCAACGCCACCGAGCTAAGGCAGGACGGCAATGTCATCGATGATAAGGACGAGCGCTACGCCCGCACCAGCGAATTCCTCGATGTGGTTCGCGCCGAATGGACCAGCGAAAAACCGTTCACCTATGAGGGCAAGTACTATCAGGTGCAGAACGGCTTCTCACAGCTGAAGCCGTACCGCAGCGAGGGGATTCCAATCTTCGTCGGCGGCGGTTCGGACGCGGCAATCGAGGTTGCAGGCAAGCACGCCGATACGTTCGCGCTGTGGGGCGAATCCTATGCGCAGGTGCGTGATGTGACGTCCCGGGTTCGCGCCGCGGCTGCGAAACACGGCCGGCCGACGCCGCGCTTCAGCCTCTCGGTGCGCCCGATCCTTGCCGATACCGAGGAGAAGGCCTGGGCCAAGGCCGATGAAATTCTGGCCCGCGCCACCGCGCTGCAGGACAAGACCGGATATCGCAAGCCGGCGGACGGCCATGCCACCGCCGGCGCGAAGCGGCTGCTGGCGCTGGCCGAGCAGGGGACAAGGATCGACAAACGGCTCTGGACCGAGATCGCCAAACTCACCGGCGCCAACAGCAACACCACGGCGCTGGTCGGGACGCCCGAACAGGTCGCCGAAGTGTTCGGCGATTATTACGATCTCGGCATCAGCCACTTCCTGATTCGCGGCTTCGATCCCCTGATCGATGCCATCGACTACGGCCGCGAACTGATCCCGCTGACGCGTCAACTGATCGCCGGACGCAGTGTTGCCCGGGGAGTGGCAGCGGAATGATGCGCGCCCTTCTCGTTGCGGGCCTGCTGCTGGGTGCGATTGCCTCGGCGGATGCCCAGACCACGTTGCGGGTCGGCGATCAAAAGGGGAATTCGCAGGCCGTGATGGAAGCGGCCGGCGTCCTCAAGGATGTTCCCTACAAGATCGAGTGGAAGGAATTCCCGGCTGCGGCGCCGCTGTTGGAGGCGTTAAGCGCGGGCGCGATCGAAACCGGCCTGGTCGGCGACGCGCCGTTCACCTTCGCCGCGGCGGCCAACGTTCCGGTGAAAGCTATCGCGGCGATCCGGCAGAGCCGCGAGGGCCTTGCGGTGCTGGTTCAGAAGGACTCAGCCGTCCGCGATTTCGAGAGCATGAAAGGCAAGAAGATCGCGACCGGCCGCGGCTCGATCGGACATCAACTGATTCTTGCAGCTCTGGAATCGAAGGGTTGGTCGACCAGCGACGTCCAGATCGTGTTCCTCGCGCCGTCGGATGCCAAGGTTGCGTACACACAAGGCTCCGTCGATGCCTGGTCGACATGGGAGCCCTATGTCAGCCAGGAAGAAGTCCTGTTCCAGTCGCGGCGCGTAATCACGGCGGAGGGACTGACGCCGGGACTGGGATTCCAGGTCGCGACGCCGAACGCAATCCGTGACAAGCGGCCGGAACTGGAAGATTTTGTCAGGCGGCTGACGGCCGCGCGGGCGTGGTCGCAGACCGATGTCGGCGCCTATGCCGAGACGTGGGGCAAGCTGATGAACATTCCGCCCGCGGTGCCGCTGAACTGGCTGAGCCGCGCTAAAATCCGCGTCGCCCCGATCGATGACGGTGTGGTGGCTGATGAGCAGCAAACCATCGATCTCTATTTCCGATCGGGCCTGATCAAGCAGAAGCTCAACGCCGCCGACATTGTCGATCGTTCGTTTTCCGGAGCCATTGGCAAGGGCGCGGGTCTTTAGACTCTTAAGCGTGATGAGTAGCAGCCGCGAAGGGACTGCGCTCCCTCTCCCGCTTGCGGGGGAGGCGTAGGCGGCCTACGGCCGCCGTCCTTGGGTTTAAAGAACGCCGATGCGCAACATCGGCTATGGGTGGGGGTTGCCTCCGCGAGTCACACTCTTCGCGAGGAGAGAGCCCCCACCCGGATCGCATCTTCGATGCGATCCGACCTAAGAGCGAGTTTCGCTCGTCTCGACCCCGCAAGCGGGAGAGGTGCAGCGAGTTCGCGGCCAGACCGAATGAAGCAAAAGTCGTCCTGCTCTAGGTGGTGTGGACTCTAAGGATTCCCTTTTAAGAGCAAATCAGATTCAAGGCTGCTTTTGGGGAGGCAGTCTTGGG